>CALRXZ020000043.1:0-25455 GCA_943372255.1 Chitinophaga pinensis | reverse complement strand
CATGGGTTGACCACAACAGGTCTGGTTTAATGGAAAGCTTACTTCACAACCCAACTTCTCCAATAACTCCAAACTTGCAACGCCTACCCCAGGATAAAACTGATCAATATAACAGGGAATAAATAAACCAATTTTCATAATACTGCATTAAAGACTAACACCTCTTTTCCATGGAATAAAATCATCCTGCCCTAATTGAACTGCTTTGGGAATGGTTTTGCCACTAGCCACATCAATACAATATGCTAAAATATCAGCTCCCATTTCTGCAACTGTTTTTTCGCCTCTGATAATGGACCCTGTATCAATATCAATGATATCAGGCATGCGCTTAGCCAATGCGGTGTTGGTAGACACTTTAATCACTGGACAAACAGGATTACCTGTAGGTGTTCCCAAACCAGTTGTAAATAAAATCAGCGTAGCCCCAGCAGCCGCTTTTCCTGTAGTAGCTTCTACGTCATTACCTGGTGTGCAAACCAAATTCAGCCCTGTTTTGGTAGCAGGCTCTGTATAATCCAATACATCGGTTACAGGAGAATTACCTCCTTTTTTGGCAGCACCAGTGCTTTTAATGGCATCGGTTATCAAACCATCTTTAATATTCCCTGGAGATGGATTCATGTGAAAACCAGAACCAGCTGCGTGTGCTTGGGCATCATAGGTTTGCATTAAATGGATGAATTTTTCTGCATTGGCGGCAGAGACACATCTGTCAATTAAATCTTGCTCAGCACCACATAGCTCTGGAAACTCTGCCAACAAAACAGTTCCCCCTAGGGCCACCAATAAATCAGCCGTAACACCTACTGCGGGGTTAGCAGAAATGCCACTAAATCCATCACTACCACCGCATTTTACGCCCAAGACCAACTTACTCAAAGGAGCTGCTGCTCTTTGAATTTTATTGGCTTCTTTTAATCCTATAAATGTTTGTAGAATGGCTTCTCTAATCAAAGATTCTTCGCTTTTACTTTGCTGCTGTTCAAAAGAGAAAATGGGTTTATCAAAGTTGGGGTTTCTTAGTTTAATATCTTTTTGCAGTTGCGCTAATTGCAAATGCTGACATCCCAAACTCAATAAAGTAATCCCTGCTACATTGGGATGATCTGCATATGCCGCCAATAACTTACTCAATGAATCTGAATCTTGTCTGGTGCCTCCACAACCACCTTGGTGATTTAAAAATTTAATCCCGTCTATATTTTTAAAGACTCTTTTACTAACTGGATCTACAACTTGAAAATCAATATCATTAATGTCTTCTTGATTCTCTATACTCTGTGCCAACAATTTGGCAAAATGCAAATATTTTCCAGTTACAGCGTATCCTAAGCTATGGTGTAAAGCTTCTTTGATTACGTCTAAATTTCTATTCTCACAAAATACTGTTGGAATAAATAACCAATAATTGGCGGTACCTACCTTGCCATCGGTTCTATGATAACCCATAAATGTTTTGTCCTTAAAGGCAGCAACATCCGGTGCTTTCCAACTATAGTTTGTAGCCCTGTAAGCATAAGGCTCCGCTGCGTGTACGGTATTTTCAGTAGTCATTAACATACCTGCAGACAAGGGCTTTCTTAATTTTCCCACTACTACGCCATACATGAATACTTCATCGCCCTCCTTCATATCATTGATGAAAAACTTATGCTTAGCAGGGATGGTATCTTTCAGCTCAATGATGTTATGCTGGAATTCTATTTTAGTTCCTTCAGCTAAGTCAGCTAAAGCTACCAAGACATTATCCCTTTCGTGAATTTGTAAAAAAGATGTATTACTATCAGTCATATGTTCTATAAATAATGAATAAAAATGTAGCATCTAAATTAAACTAAGTCCAATTAGAATCAGTAATCGGAATTACGCAATAAGTAAACTATTTTACCCCATTATAAAACTCATGAAAATCGAGAAAGATGAATCTATTACCTTTATAATATTATTTTTCTTATGAAAGCATCCTTATTAGTTGACGCTCCCATCTTGGATAAAAAACAGATCTGGGTTAAAAAAGTGTATAAACCATTTTTTGACCATGATTTTCATTTTCACCAAACAGAGGAAATTTGTTGGATTCAAGAAGGGCATGGCAATATGGTGGTGGGAGACTATTTAGGAAGATTTGAAAAAGATGACTTGATCATTTTTGGAAAAGGACTGCCGCATATTCTCAGGTGTGACAAATCTTTTGAGCAGAAAAACGCTAAAAAAAAGACCACTGCTTATAGCATTTATTTTACAGTAGAACATATTCAATCCATTACGGATGACCCCTCCATGACTAAGAATTTGATTCAGTTGATTCGGAAAAATGAACGAGGCTATAGAATTAATGGAGTAGAAAAAAAACGCGCACTTGATTTATTTCTTCAGGTGATAGAAAGTACCGGTTTTACCCAATTGGGTTTATTACTTCAGTTACTGGAACATTTACTAAAATGCAACAAAACCCATGCTTTGGCCAGTAGCAACTTTCAATTATTACCTTCAGATACAGACATGATGCGCTTTACGGAAGTATATGACTATCTTCTAAAAAATTTTCAACAACCCATTAGTCTTGATCAGGTTGCTTCTATTTGTTCCATGACCACTAATTCCTTTTGCCGATATTTCAAAAAAAAAACACAAAAAACCTTTGTTCAATTTTTAACCGAAATCAGAATTGGTCATGCTTGTAAGTTATTACAAGATGAAAATCTAGCCATCAAGAATATTATTTATGATTGTGGTTTTAATAATCCGGTATTATTTCATCGAAACTTTTTAAAAATCACCGGTAAGACTCCTAAAAAGTTTAGAGATGGTTTGATGGGAATTTCTTAAGATTTTGAACCAGGTGTATTTAATAAGGTTTTTAATTGATCAAAGTGTTTTTCGTACACCTGTCTTGGACTAGCATTGTTTTTAATACAAACCGAAACGGCTTTTCCCACTACTTCACCCATCATGCCACAGGTTCTCATTACTCTTACTGGCCCCAAACCGGTTTTGGTAACACTGATATTTCTACCTGCCATAAATAAATTACTGATATTTCTGCTGTATAATACTCTGTAGGGAGCCCAATACAGATTGCCATATTCATACTCTTTTCCCCTAGTGAATTCGGCAATAAACTCATTCCCTTCAAATCCCTTTAGGAATTCTTTTTTGGGAGTGTGTAAATCAACCCCCCAAGAACAAGGAAAAGATCCGTCTTCAAATTTTCTTTGACTTTTAAAATCTTCCGCGTCTAAAACAACGTCGCCCATCAATCTTCTAGACTCGCGCTTACCAGCAATAAAGGCTGACCATCCTAATCGATGATTGGGATACATTTTATCTACATTTTTAATTACGTCCCATGCTCCATACATAGCTCTAAAATTGTGATCCCTAATTTGTTCTATTTCAGTAACCTGATTTTTATTAAAACCACTTTCCCAATACCAGGAATTGGCAAATGACTGCAACCCTTCTTTACCATAGGTTTCTACGCCTTTTCTTCCAGGAAAAGGTTTGTCCTTTAAATCCAAAGCCCATGGACATCTAGGAAAGGGTTGTGCGTATTCCCCAATTTCAGTTTTCATGGCTAAGGCCGATTTGTCTTTACACTCACACTTCAATACCTCTTCGCTATTGGCCGCATCTAAAACATTAAACAAATTAGAACTACCCATTAGATTCTCCACCTTGTATTCATAATCGGCCCCTGCCTTAAATCCAATAACAGCATCACCCGTACAATCAGCAAAATAGGTAGCTTTTAACTGGGTTTGTCTTGCAGTTCTGGTATGTTGAATAACAATGCCGTTAATTTTATTATCTGTTATTTGAACATCAATGGCTCTTTGCTCTATAAACAGGGTGATATTAGGTTCTTGTTGTACTATTTTTAATTTTAAACTATCATCATAATATTTTGCTTCAACACCATTGAGTACTTGACCTTTTTGTTTTTCAATTTTGGGCAAAATTTCAGAAACAATATCTCCAACATGTGGGTATGGCTGTTTATTGGTATGACCTTCAGGCCAAACACGTACTTCTGAACTCCCGTTACCTCCTAATACGGGTCTATCTTGCACCAATGCTACTTTTACTCCATTTCTGGCAGCGGATATGGCTGCACAGGTTCCAGCAAGTCCACCACCTACTACAATTAAATCAAAAGAACCTCCGTCATCTGGATGATCAGGTAAACCAAGTAGCTTTCTTCTAAACTTAGTTAATGTAGCTATATCATGAACAGGTTTAAAATTAGTATCCTTACAAAACAAGATGGCTTCACATCTACCTTCAAATCCAGTTAAATCGTGCAATGAAATCTTTTGCTTTCCAGACACTTTTACGGTTCCTCCATCATGCCAATGCCAATCCGCCCCCTTTGTTCCAAAGGTTTCTTTTAATGGCTTTCCATTGATGAGCAACTGAAACTTTCCAGGAGTCCCTGGTGCTTTCCAATAAGCTACCCAATCTTTGGTTCTTACCCAAACCCTGTAGGTACCCGCAGATGGAAATTCAACTTCTGTTTCTGCATCTTCAACAGGAATACCAAGTCCATGTGCTAATAGATATGGACTACCCATTTTGTCCATGGATTGTTGGTCTAAATTCCAACCACCAAATTTTTCAAATTGTTCAGCTTCAAGAAATACAAATTCGTTGGAACTTGATTTATTTGAAGAAGCTAAAACACTGTTTAACCCTCCTGAGAGAAGCAATAAACTTGTATTGCCCATTAATCCAACAAAGTTTCTTCTATTCATACTGATAATTTTGAAAAACTAGTTTAAATAAAGTTTTATTTGATTCCGATACTCACAGACTTACCAAATCCTAGATAACCATAAGAAGCTGTTATTGTATTACCATTTGCTTTTTGAGGAATGGTCAATTTTCCAATAAATGAGCCAGAATCATTTCCTGTCTCTAGCAATTCTATTTTTATGGCTTGGCTTTTCCCAATTACCAAGTCTACCCATCCTTTATCAATTTTGTTCCAGTCTTGATTTAGAGCTGCTTTTAATTCTATTAGAATGGTCTGTCCTGATTTAGCATTATTAATCTTGTTATTAGTTGCTGCATCTAAGAATGTAATTTCCTGAGTTCCAAGTGTTGCAAAACTTACTGTAGCTTCCCATCCTCTGTTTGAAACGCACCAACCTTCTGTTGCATAAGCGTTTTTACCAAAAACTTGTCCATTATTTTGACCTACAATTTTTTCAACAGTTTTAGCAATTGGAAATTGACTATCTAAAGGTGTTCCATCAAGCGTTCCTCTTACCAGACCAAGTTTCCCGTATCCATCAGGATGGGCCTGTGGCCAGCCATCTTCAACCCCTTCCCAGAAACCACCAATTTTGACACGCTCATCACTCTTATTACTCAAATGAGTTCCAACAGGATTAACACCAAAAACAAAGTCAACTTGAGCCCAACCTAGATCTCTTAAAGTCTTGTCTTTTAATAAATGTGCAACTGCAAACATAGAACCACCTAATGCAGGTGCTCCACCTAATTCCTTTGTCTTTGCATGTGCCCATTCTGTTTCACTATGCATCCTGTATTTCCAAAAATTATTGGTCCGTTGTTTCATGTGCAAAGACCAAGCTTCTAGTTTCTCCTTTGTTCCAGCAGGTGCAAGTTCAGGTGCAACCATTAAGAACCAAGCCAAGGCTTGTGGGGTAATATGTTCTGCATTTCTAATCCACCACATATGTCTAGGATTATTAAAATCCCAATTTTTAATAATATCCGCGGCACTTTGCTGTGCATATTTGATAAACTTTTCAGGATGGCCTCCTTTTTGCGATTTTTCAGAGAGATACATAAATAAATTACTGAAAACCGATTGACCAAAAGCATTACCCATTTCATTGAATTCCTGAAACCCTTCATCTACCCATTTAGCACTATAGGTCCAGAAACGAACCACTTTATGCCTATCATATTTTTCCCAGTTATCAAGACATACCTTTCTATATTGCTGGTACTTCTCTTCTGATAAATATGGTTTAAGAAATTTTTCATATGCCCCACAAACAGCTGCTAATTGGTCAAGGGTATTCCAATAATCAAAATTCATACGTGGCTCTCCCTGATATCCCAATGTGCCATGCCTATAACCAGTTGGGCCATTATATGAAACATATTTATAAGCAAATTCTGCATGCCATAGTATGAGGTCAATTAAATCAGGAACATTCTTATCTCCCAATTCTGTTTTCCAATTGTCATATAAAGCAGGGTTGCTTGCATATTGCAAAATTTCAAAAATGGTTTCTAAACCATATGCTCCCCCATCTCTTGAGGGGCCGCCACCATACACTTTATTCATATCGTATTTGCTCAAATCTTCAAAGCCTCGAACATCTGCAAAAAAATCATAGGCCAATTTGGATGAAAGTTTTTCCATTAAATGACCTGCAACCCAAAATGGAACTGACTTTCCTCTTCCTTCTACTTCAATGATGTATTCGTCTGAACTGTTAATGGGATTAAAATTGCTAAACCAACCTTCATTATTCAACATTTTACCTTCATAAACGGTAGTATTGGATTTTGTATTTACAATTTTGAATGGTGCATTATTGGGTGCCCCATAACATACAAATCGTTTGGACTCTCCTATATTGTAACCCGCCTGATTCACAAATGGCTTATATATAGGATCAGCTGTTTTGTTTTGTGCATCTACATTTATGATGGCGAAACAACTAATTAAAATAGTAGCAATAGATAAATTGATAATTTTCATACGATGTTATATTAAAACTTAATTTCCATTTTATTTCCCAAATAGGCAATGGACCTATTGATATTTCCAGCAAGCTTTACTCCCACTCCATTACCTTCTTTTACAATTACAAGATTGAAAACTCTTTTTTGCAACATCCCCGGAAATGCCCCCTTCCTATCTAAAATAAAAAGTTTATTTTCTTTATCCTTCCACAAAAATTGAATTGTTGCAAACTGTCCTTTTTCATATTGGTAGGTATCGTTTTCATCCTCATATAGATTGAATGTTGCGTCTGCACCAGGGTATATTCTCAATTCAACAGAATCAGCCTGTTTTTCAGTTGCATACTGCAAATAGGGCCCCATTGGAACTATAGAACCCGCTTTTACAAAAACAGGAATTGTTTCAATTGGTGCAGCTGCATTGATCATTTGCCCACCTTCATATTTTTTCCCTGTCCAGAAATCATACCAATTAGTTGACTTTGGCAAATAGAGTTTTTTTGTCTGAGCCTTGGATTCACTTATTACATTTGTCAATTGAGATGCGGTAATTGGATTCACAAGAAAAGCTTGACCAAACATATATTGGTCAGGTATGGAATGAACCGATGAATCATTTCTAAAATCAAATGCCAATGACCTCATGATGGTATAACCTTCATTGGTTACTTTCCAAGCTTGAGAGTAGATATAAGGCAGTAAGCGATACCTAAGATGATCATAATTCAACAAAATCTGCTTAGTTTTCTCGTCCCAATTATCTGAAAACAAAGCACGTTCTCCTTTACCATGAATTCTAAAGATGGGGCAAAATGTTCCAAATTGAAACCACCTTGTAAATAACTCCCTATTAGAAGCTGTACTCCAATTTGGAGCTGTCCACTTGTAATGATATCCACCAATATCAGAAGTCCAATAAGGAATACCAGATGCACAGGCATTAATGCCCTGTGGTACTTGACTCTTAAAAGATTCCCAGGTGCAAGTAATGTCAGAAGACCATAATGTGGCTGCATTTCTTTGTTGCCCAGCAAAAGCTTGTCTTACTAAGAAAAAGGCACGCTTATTGGGAACTTCCTTTCTCCAATTATTGTATAAACCAACAGTATGCATGAGGGAGTAGGTATTAAAATAGTCAATCCCCTTTCCTAATGAAAAATTGGCTTGTCTTCTTGCGTCTAACAAACTGCCATTATCTGGTTCGCACTGATCTACCCACCATGCATCCCAACCATGTGGTTCAATAAGCTGCTCCTTTGCTTGTTTCCAATACATTTGTCTAGCCTTTTCACTATGCGCATCATAATAATTATCAAATGTGTGGGTCATGACATTATCCCAAGTAACTGATGTAAGATTCCCTGCCTTTTCCATTTCCCCATAGTTGGGCGTACCCTTTGCCATCACTGGCCAAATAGAAATCATGGCATGAATATTTGCCTTGTGTAATTCATCAACCATGGCTTTGGGATTAGGATACCTTTCTGGCCACATGACATGGGATCCTATTACATTGGGCTCCCAATAGAACCAATCCTGAACAATACAATCCACGGGAATATTGCTATCGCGATATTTATTTTTTACTTGAATCACCTCATTTTGACTTTTGTATCTGTCTTGAGATTGAAACAATCCAAATGCCCATTTAGGAAATAATGGCGCCACTCCCGTAGCTTCTCTGTATGAAGCTATGATATGATCAAAATCAGGACCATAGAAAAAATAATAGTCTACCATTTTACCGCTTTCTGAAACATATGCGTATTTGGTATTATTGTTTAAATCTCCTCGAAATTTTGAAGCGGCGTAGTTGTCCCATAAAATACCGTAACCCTTGGTGGATAAAAGTACTGGAATAGCACCTGTCATATATTTGATGGCCATGTCTTGGCTACGTCCCTTATAGTTGATAGACAGGGTATCTTCCGGATGACAACCCAATCCAAAGAGTGCTTCATCTTTAGGAGAAAGGAACTGAGTAGAACATGTATAGGTATCTATTCCTGCTATCTTGGCTACTTCCATAGACTTACCCATTGAATCGTCTTCGGATAAAATCAACTTATCAGATAAAGTGGCATAACTAATTGCATTGGTTAGTTTGTTAATCTTAACTTTCATGATACCAGTAGTAATAACCACTTCTCCTACAGTTTCAGAAACCTTAAACCTTGGATATGCTTTCCAACTTTTAGATATTACCAAGGAAGACCTTTCTACAAAACTATCTAACAAACTATACTTTACCTCTACTACATCATCCTTGCAAAGGATGATTTTTAAATGTCCTTTGTCTAATTTGAATACGATACCATCCTGTTGGGCTTTATAGCTGACCACTTTGGCATTAACTACCGATACTGTTGTCAATAGCAGTAGTATTAAAAAATATTTCATGATTCTAAATTTCTCCATCTCTTATTTTTTAAAACCCAACTTGTACAAATCCATTATTGGGTATTTTTTTCCTGCAATTGTTTTTAATAAACGTTCTTCTCCCTGATAGTAAATCTTCATTTCATTTCCGAGCAATGAGGTAATAGTGCAAACTGCTAGTTTACCTGATTCCCATTTCATATCTACAACAAATCCTCCACGGGCCCTTAATCCTTTTATTTCTCCATCTTTCCATGCATCTGGTAAAGCTGGTAGTAATTGAAGAATATAATGATTCCCTTCTTTAATTTGACTTTGGAGCAGCATCTCAGCTATGCCAGAAGTGTAACCAAAGTTTCCATCCATTTGAAAAGGCGGATGCGTATCAAAAAGATTTTCAACTATACACTGTCTAAACAATTGTCTGATCAAATCGTAAGACCTGTTACCTAAACCTAGTCTGGCAAATAGATTAATTTTCCATGCAGTACTCCATCCCGTACTAATATCACCACGGGCATTCAGTGATATAAGTGCCGCTTTAGCAAATTCAGGAGTTAACAGGGGACTGATTTGCTTGCCTGGATGAAGTGCAAACAAATGTGAATTATGCC
This sequence comes from Chitinophaga pinensis, assembly GCA_943372255.1. GTDB lineage: Bacteria > Bacteroidota > Bacteroidia > Chitinophagales > Chitinophagaceae > Sediminibacterium > Sediminibacterium pinensis_M. Next base: position 15,730 of record CALRXZ020000043.1, on the reverse strand, counting down.
TGTGGTGGTCATCTTGCAAGTCAACATCTTCCATCCATTCTTGCAACTGCCCCCACTTACCAATTTGTGGACCTAATAACTTATCTCGCTTTAAACTTAGCGTTTTCTTGAACAAATCATCCGTGTGTAATGCATCAGCTGCTGCTACAAAATTACTAAACAAATCATAGACAATTTGTTGATCATAAGAAACTCCCGGGTAAGGAGTCCTATCACCTTCCACTTTTCCAGGGCCATGTTCTGGAGACCAACCATCTGGTGTTACCAATTTTCCATTCTTTTCAATCAAATGGTCTTCCCAATAACCTGTTACATCTTTCAGCATGGGATAGGCACGGTTTTTTAAAAAATCTTTGTCCCCAGTAAATGCATAATGTTCCCAAAAATGTTGGCTTAACCAAGCACTTCCTGGTCTATGAATACCCCAAGTAGAAGGACCACCCATGATATTATTGGTACTATAGCTAATCCACCCACGTTTCGTTTGCAATTTTGGATCGGTTGATTTTTTCTGAACAGCAGCTAAATTTTCAATCCAGTCAAATAAGGGCATATGGCACTCGGACAATGCAGTTTGTTCTGCAGGCCAATAGTTCATCTCCACATTGATATTAGTGGTGTATTGCGAATACCATGCGGGTTTGTATTCATTATTCCAAATCCCTTGTAGATTAGCAGGCAGGCTACTTGGCCTAGAAGAACTGATTAATAGATACCTACCATATTGAAACAACAATGCTTCCAAAGCTGGATCAGTTCCACCTTTTTTATAGGCATTTAGTCTATTGATAGTTGTTTGGTTAGGTACTGATCCTAAATTGAGACTTACTCTATTAAATAAATTTTGATAATCAGCAATATGCTTTGATTTAAGTTGTTGAAAGCTTTTCTTAGAAGCATCTGATAGGATTTTGCTGATAGCATTGTGTGGGTGCTGCCCCTTAAAATCTCTTTTGTGATCGTTAAGAAAAGAAGTACCAGCACTTAGCAAAATAATTAATTCATCAGCATTGGTTAGCTCTATTCCTGTTGAGTCAGAAACTAATTTCCCACCAATATGTTTAATTTGAATCTGTGATTCATATTCCATTTGATTTTCCGGAATCTTACCTACAGCCGTAATTTTGTTTCCTTCAACAAGAATGCTAGCGCGATGGGCATCTGTCAGCTTTATTTTTCCTGAAATCACTCCTTTCTTATTGGCTGTAAATCTAAAAACCAATAGTTGATCAGGGTAACTAGCAAAAGACTCTCTTGTATAGACCACATTCTTAGATGTGAATTGTAATTGATGAATAGAAGAATTGATATCTAGTTCACGAGTATAATTCACTGAATCAAGTCCGAAAAAATCAATGAATACATCGCCGAAAGGCTGATAAAAACCTACCGTTTGAGTAGTTCCCGTGATCAAACTCTGTTGATTAAACTGTATATGTTCCCTATTAACACCCCCGTAAATCATGGCGCCCAAACTACCATTACCAATTGGCAATGCTTCCAACCACTTACTTGCTGGCTGGTCATAAGTCAATTTCAGATACTGATTGTTTCCTTGGGCATTTACAGATACAAATCCAAAAATCAAAAAAGCTGCTATTATGATGTTACATTTTTTCATGATAGGTATTGATTGTTACTTTATCCTCTGACAAATTCATAGACCTCACCTGCTTTTGTAGGAAAATCATATAGCGCTGTCTGTTTTATTTCTAATAGATTGAGTTGGGCTTTGGGAGAAACTATAGGATTTGGCACATCCGGTATGGCGTAAAAAGGATTCGGATTAATTCCAAAAGCTGGTTGTAAAGTAATGCCTGATGCAGACTTCAATTTGTTCACTAATCTCAGTCTACAATTGCCTCCTAAAGTTGATCTAACTACTAATTTTGTCAACGCGCCTTCTTTCCATTCCAAGGAGACTTCAAAACCACCTGCAGCTTTCAACCCGCTCAGTTTTCCTTCTTTCCAAATATCGGGCAATGCTGGTAAGGGAAAAATGGCCCCGTCGTGACTCTGCAACAACATCTCTGCAATTCCTGCTGTACAACCAAAATTGCCATCAATTTGAAAGGGGGGACAAACGTCAAATAGATTGGGATAAGTGCCCCCATTTTCATTATAAGCCCCGCCATTTTGATCCTTTGGTTCTATGAGCTTGATTTGATCCTGTAATAATTTATAAGCATGATTGCCATCCTGGAACCTAGCCCAAAGATTGATTTTCCAACCCATTGACCAACCGGTTGATGCGTCTCCTCTAAAGTTCAGTGAATTTCTTGCAGCTACAAACAGTTCTGGATTCCGATAAGGAGAAATGAGGTTACTTGGAAAAACCCCATACAAATGGGATACATGCCTATGATGGTCAGTTGGATTGTCCCAATCTTCCAACCACTCTTGCAATTGACCATATTGACCAATTTGCATGGGGGGCAGCCTTTTAATAATTGCTTTCAGCGATTGAACCAATGCTTGATCCTGCTTTAGCAATTCAGCTGCTCGGATGGTTTTAGTAAATAAATCATAGACAAGTAAATTGTCCAAAGTGGCTCCTGCTGTAATGCAAACCCATTTTTTCCGAATTTGATAAGGAGCATTTTCAGGAGAAATTGAAGGAGATACTACAAGCCATTTATTTACCGGTTCTTCAATTAGAAAATCTTGGAAAAACTGGGCCGCCCCTTTCATTATTGGGTATACCGTTTTTAAATAAGTTAGATCAGCATTGAACTTATATTTTTCCCAAAGATGTTGGCATAACCAAGCTGCACCAGTTGGCCAAAGTCCAGGTGCACCATCAATAGCCCCAGTAAATCGCCATAAGTCTGTATTATGGTGTAACACCCAACCATTTGCTCCATACATTGATTGGGCAGTTTGCCTACCCGCTACAGAAAGTTCTTGTAACATTTGAACCAATGGTTCATTTGTTTCTGAAAGGTTGGTAATTTCAGATGGCCAATAATTCATTTCTGTATTAATGTTAACAGTATACTTGCTATCCCAAGCTGGAAAAAGTTGATCAGTCCAAATACCCTGTAAATTGGCCGGTTGTCCCCCAGGCTGAGAAGCACTTATTAGTAAATACCTTCCAAATTGAAAATACAATGCAGCCATTTGTGGATCATTGGTCTTTGCAAAATCTTTTACACGTTGATCAGTAGGCTTATTGACCACATTGGTTTTTCCTAGTTCTATCGATACTCTATTAAATTGGCTTTGATATTTGGCAACATGATGCTCCAATAAACTGGAATAAGACTTACCAACAATTGCGCTCAAATATTTTTCCGCACGGTCTATTTGATTAGCAGAAATATCTTGGTAATTATTAAAATTTGTAGCTATTGATACATAAATAGTAGCAGCGTTTGCTTGGTTAATGACTAATGACCTTTCGTTAGCATTAATAGTTCCCCCATCATGAACAACTTGAACAACTGTATGGAATTTAACGGCACCTTTAATTCCCTCATGATCACTTGTGATACCAGACATCATCAGTCTGTCAAAACCCTTACTGGCAATTTCAACAGACGCTGGCCTGTCTAAGGATGCAGAAAAGTTTAATTTACCAGGCTTATCCGCAGTTAGCCTAATGACTGTTACCTGATCTGTAAAGGAAGTGAATACTTCTCTTTTGTATGTTGTTCCAGCAACCTGATAACTTGTAGTAGCAACTGCATTTTGAAGATTCAATTCCCTATGATAATTCGCATACATTTCATGACCTGGAAAATTGAGATACAGATTTCCAACAGTCTGATAGGGCATTCCATGCGCTCCTTGTGTGGTGATTTTCTTTTGCGCTAATGCTTCTGCTTCTCCAAATTTGTTATCAAATATTAATTTTCTAATCTCACTGAGATGACTTAGTGCCTCTTGATTATCGTTTCTATAAGGACTACCCGCCCAAACTGTATTTTCATTGAGTTGAATGCGTTCCCTAAAGGGATTTCCAAAAACCATGGCCCCTAATCTGCCATTCCCCAATGGTAATGCTTCTACCCAATAATTGGCAGGTTGTTTATACCATAATTTAAGATTGTTTACATCAGCCTGGCTAATAACTAATTGACAAAAAGCCAATTGTGAAAAAAATAGAATGATACATTTTTTCATATATCGGAATTACTATTTCTTAAGTAAGGGTACTGCTACATTAAAAGACATAGTTTGTCCCTTATCAGCCCTAGTAGCACCATATAAATATTTGGGAATTCCATTTTCAAGAAGTAAACAGGGACGCTCAAGTTGTGAAGTATTAACGGAACCATCCTTCCAAAAGAATGTTCTTCCAATAACTTTTGGGTGCTTTGCAGGTTCCCAATTTGAACCATTTTTAGATACCATTAAAGCCCATGCGCCTCCATCTCCAGTGAATTTGCCAACTACGTCTCTGACTATTGCTAGATAATTCCCTTTTTGATACCATACAAAAGGATCCTCCGCTACCATCCATTCTTTTCCGGCATCCTTGATTTCAAAAATAGGTTGATCCTGCTTTTTAAAGGGACCAAAAGGGCTGTCTGAAAATGCCGCACCAAACCGTACTTTTCCACCACTAATTTTCTCAGATTTACCAACCTGTTTATAAAGCAAAATCACTTTCCCTTTGTTATCAAAAGCTGCCGCAGGATTAGAGACCATTAATGCATCGTGAGCTGTAGAATCAGAGCTAATATCCAAAACAGGATGATTCAGTCTTTTCCAATCTCCATCTGGTTTATCTGCTACAGCAACACCAATACGTTGTGTATTTCTATATTTCCACCAGTTATTGGTATAAGCTTCCTTTTTCTTAATGGGGACAGTACAACTAGTTCCCATATAGAATAGGTAATATTTCCCTTTATGTTGAACAACAGTTGGATTATGTGTGGCAGATCCATCCCAAAATTGAGTACCTCTAGACGGTAGTGCTACTTTTACATGTTTAAAAGGACCGCCAGGCTGATTGGATACTGCAACGGCAATTTCAGAGGTAATTGGCCAAGATTCAAATCCATCAGTTAATGGCCATCTTGAATACAACATATAATATTTATTGTCTTTACCCTTTGTAACTGAACCGCACCATACATAGTAACCAGAGTCAATAAACTTATTTGTTAAGGGAACAGGCTGAACCATTGCATTCAAATCAAAATTCTCTGTCCAATTATCAGAATTATTTATACTTGCTTCTTTTTTAGCTTTTCCTGTTGTATCTAGCCCAAAATGATTTTTATTGATATTGTTCCCAATGCAGCTACTAATATTTATGTCTCTAGACAAAAAAAGGTTGTTCGCATACATTCTTCCAGAGAAAAAAAACGAAACAAAAGCAGTGAACCATATTTTGATGTTACTAGAATTCTCCCTTTTCATACACTAATTTAAGTGAACATGATAGTTAAAAAGTAAAGGCTGGCTACAAAGAACCAGCCTTTTTCTATCTTACCTTACATTGCCAAACTTTTATAAAAATATTACCATCCTGGATTTTGCTTTAGATTCGGATTCAAATTCAATTCAGTTTCAGGAATTGGCCATAGATAATCACGACTCTTATTAAAATTAGTTAGAATTAAAATTCTATAATCTGAAGAAGGTTGCGGCGTATAAGTTGTATAGTTATAAATAGGTTCATCAAACTCATCAAATTGAATAGTAGGATATTGGTTAAATTCACCTATTAGTGGCCTTCCCATTATTGGTCTTGTCATAATTACTTCAGCACGCTTCCAACGTAACAAATCATCCCAACGAAGATTTTCATTCCACAATTCAATTTTACGTTCATATCTTACCAACTTCCTCATTTCAGTTTGACTTAACCCAACTGTAACTAGAGGCATTTTAACATCACTCCTACCGCGAACCAAATTGATTGCATTGATACAATCAGCATCTATTTGATTTAATTCAATTTTAGCTTCTGCAAAAGTCAATAACACTTCTGCATACCTACAAAGCATAAAAGGTGTTTCACATTGCGTAAGCGTGGCTGTGTATTTGAAATCAAAGTATTTCCTGACACAATATCCAGTAAAAGAAGTAAACACGGTTGAAGTATAACTTTCCGGATTTCTTACAGTTGCACCAGCAGCATTTAAAGTATTTGGCTTATCTGCCCTTGTATCATATACAAAACCATTCCACATATCTCCAGGAACAACAAAGCAGTAACGCATGCGTGGGTCACGGTTATCGTATGGCTTTGATTTATTGTACAAAGGAGATGCATTAATATTTTTTCCATCAATACACTGATAAGAATCCATCATATTCTGTGTTGGAACAATAGTAGTAAATCCACCAGAAACAGATCTAGGTGCAGTGTACTGGGTAAATGCAGTTGCATTGTTAGCAGTTACCAAATGCCCTTGGGTTAAAATTTGTTCTGTATTACCAGCACTTCTTAAAACAGCTTCAGTAAACAGTGTAGAATAACTAGGCATTAAGCTATACTGCTTTGAATCTATGACTACTTTGGCAGCTGCAGCAGCCACAGCCCAATCATTATTCTGGAGGGCTGCCCTTGCTTTATAAGCCATTGCTGCGCCTGCAGTTACTCTACCTAGTTGTTTTACAGTTGATCCAGTTAATAATTGATAGGATAAATCAAAATCAGCATAAATTTTCTTAAGTACCTCTGCTCTGGCAGTTCTGGTTACATTCTTACCTTCGTCAACTGTTGATACGGGTTTATCAACATATACCACATCTCCAAACATATTTGTCAAACGCAAATAATAATAAGCCCTTAAGAAATAAACTTCACCTTGGAATTGTTTAACGTTTGCTGCAGAAATTTTGCCCTTATTTTCTTCAATTTTTTGCAACATCAAATTACATCTACCAATACCCTGATACATACTTAACCAAAGTGATCTAAAGTGACCTTCTTTAAAGTCTAATACAGATTGCATGACGTTTTGTGCAAAACCGCCACCACGAATAAACACCGTTTCGGTTAATGCATCCATACTATACTCGGGTGCAAAATATCCGTTATTTCCTGCTGTGATAAAAGTATAGCAGGCGTTTACACCCCCTTGTATTTCAGTTTCGTTGGTAAAAAATGTTTCTGCTGAAGGAACGGTTAAAGGGTATAGTTCAATGGCTTTATTACAGCTTGAAATAAACACCGTAATAGTTAACATTATATATAATAAATTCTTCCTCATAATTTTAATCATTTAATTGTTATACTTGATTATCTTAAAATTTCAGGTTCACGCCAAATGTGTATGTTCCAAGAAGAGGAACAGTATTTTGAATTGATTCAGGTGATTCAGGATCCATACCTATAGGCATTTTACTGATGGTGAACAGGTTGTTTCCATTAGCAAAGAAACTTACGCCTGTTAATCCAGTTCCTTTTAACCATGTAGTTGGTAATGTGTATCCTATTTGAACGTTCTTTAAACGCACATAGGCTGCATTAACCATCCAGAAATTAGACGATTGTAAATTATTAGATTGTTGATTAATAGATAAGCGAGGATAAGCTGCATTAGGATTAGGGTTTGCTTCTGACCAACGATCAAGATGTTGAATAAGAGCAGTAGAAGCATTTTGGAAGGGATAAGCAGCCCATCCACCAAAATAGCTATCCCTTTTTCCAACACCTTGGAAAAACAAAGTCAAATCAAATCCTTTGTAATTCATTGCCAGTTCTAGCGAATTAGTAAACCTTGGAATTGGACTACCTAAAACCACACGGTCAGTACCAGTTAATTTTTTGTCACCGTCTTGATCAATGTACCTGAGATCTCCACCTTGCAACTTGCCAAATTGAGCTACATTATATGCTCTTGCTTCAGCAAAAGATGAAAAGAATCCATCAGATACCAATCCAAAAAAAGCATCTATTGGTGAGCCTACCTGTCTTACTTTGTTACCTGATACCTGAGGGGCTAATCCACCAAAACTGGTGATTTTATTATTTACATCAGATAAAATACCTGTTATTTTAAAGTTTACATCTCCAATATGATTCTTGTAAGATACGGCAGCATCCCATCCAATGTTTTCCATAGATCCGGCATTCTGACTAGGAGAGTTAGAATAACCCATTACACCCGGAATAGCAAGGCTAAGCAAGATATTATTGGTGGTTTTTTTATACCAGTCAAAAGTCACATCAACTTTACCCTTAAATAAGGATAGGTCAATACCATAGTCAATCATGGTACTTGATTCCCAAGTAATATTATTAAGTGCGTAGGTTGTAGCAGCATAACCTGGGTTAAGAACACCATTGAAAACGGTAAATTGGCTGGTGTTGATATTTAATGCAAAAGGATAATTACCTAAACCAGACTGATTACCCAATTGTCCCCAAGACGCTCTAAGCTTACCATTGGATAACCAATCAATGTTTTTCATGAATTTTTCAGCAGAAAAACGCCATGCACCTGAGAAGGATGGAAACAAACCCCATTTATAGCCGTTAGCAAATCTTGAAGAACCGTCATTACGAACATTGGCCTCTAAAAAGTACTTCCCTTCATAATTATAGTTCAATCTTCCAAAATAAGACATTAAAGCCCATTGTGTGGCACTTCCACTATTGGTCATTCCTGTAGGATCATAAGAACTGATTTGTTCAAATTGTTGAAAATTATTCCCTTGTCTGTATGCCGATATGGTATTATAATCATTGGTTAAATATTGAAAACCACCCAAAGCAGAAATGGTATGCTTACCCAATGATTTGGTATAATTTAACAGAAGGTTCAAATCATTCTCTGTTGTTTCTTCTCTTTGCTCAGTCATGTTTGCTAAAGCCGTTGACTTCAAAGAGATTAGACCTGTTTTGTAATCGTACACATCTGCTGTCTTATTTACATTCTTATAGCTGTTTGTGTTGATTTTAGGTGTGTACCAAAAGTCAATATGCATTCCTTTGAATGGTGAAATTCGAGCAGAAATTTTTGCAAGGATTTCCTGATACTCTTCCCTTCTTACAGACAAACCATCATAAATAAACTGCATGGGATGCGCCGTACCAGCATAGCTAGTTCCCCAAATTCCATTTGAATAAATAGTTTGATAAATGGCTGGATGCCTCATCATACCTTCAATTTCAGTATTCGGAGCAGCATCTTTAATAAATGTATTCCTTATAGATAAATCAAATCCAAATTCTAAGACTTTATTTACGGTATAACTATTATTGGAACGCAAACCATAACGTTTGTATTCAGAGTTAGGCAAAAGAGCATCCTGCCATGAATAGTTCAAAGAAGTATTAGATCTGAATTTTTCATTCCCTACAGAAAATCCAATATACTGTTGCGTTTGAAAGGCCTTGTCCTTATATGCCTGACGCATCATATCTGTATTGGGGTATGCATCACGGTCTGTGGCATTCTTCCAGGTATCAATTAATGTTTTTCCGTAAACACTACCTCCTGCAACACCTGCATCTGTTCGCAAGTCATTACCATTAGCCTCATCATACAAAGTCATATAGTCCCATGCGGTTGCATTAGTAGGAAGTACCAATGGTTTTGAAAAGCCAACAGAACTCCTATAAGTAAGGTTTACTTTATCCGCTTTACCACGTTTGGTAGTAATCAAAATCACTCCATTTGCAGCGCGTGAACCATAAATAGCAGAAGAAGCGGCATCTTTTAAAACTGACATAGATTCAATGTCATTGGGATCTACTGCATCAACAGAAGAAGCAACTCCATCAATCAACACCAATGGATTATTGTCATTTACTGTACCTATACCTCTAATTCTAATACTGGTACCTTCTTTCCCCGGTTTTCCGTTATTTGAGGTTACAGTAACACCTGGTGCCATACCCTGTAATGCTTGGGTTGTTAGTATGGTATTTCTTTTTGTCAGGTCCTCTCCTTTTAAAGAAACAACTGATCCAGAAAGATTGACTTTCTTTTGGGTACCATACCCTACTACCACCACTTGATCCAATTCAGTAACTACTTGGTTCAATGTAATAGCATTCTCTTGTCCGGGAGTAGGAACCAATTCTATAAGTTGATATCCTACGGCTGAAATAGCAATCGCTTTTCCTTCTGGCACTTTAATAGAGAAAGCACCTTGTTTGTCAGAAACAACACCTGCATCCTGACCTTTAATTTTAATAGAAGCGGATTCAATGGGTTTTCCATCTGCCGTTTTAACAATACCCTTAATTGACACTGTCTGGGAGTAAGCATTTTGAATTCCCAGGAAGATGGCAAAAAGGAGAATAACAAGCGAAAGAAATGAATTCTTTTTTTTCATACAGCAATCGTTTTGGTTTGGTTTGGTATTATCGATTTAGCAATCGCAGAAGGAAAGTATATAATTAATTACTGCCATTAACCTTACCAAGAACCTGATGCAGATGAATACCTATCGAAAACGATTCCGCAAACATTATCGATAGATAGTATTTTTTTTGAAGTTTAAATTAAATTGATAAAAACCATGAGATTTTCTAAGATTTGAAAAAAATATTTTCACAGATATTATATACCATTTGCCTCCTTGAACTCTTTGCCAGCAGCCCCTTTAATGGGCTTACAGATTTCTTCCAGCTTTCCAAATTTATCATAATCATTACCCAGTTGCTTTTTAACTGTTTCAATAAAAATAGATGGAAATTCAGATGTAACACCTATACGTTTAACATCAATATCCTTAAATCCTAATTGGTATGCTGGGGAGTTCTCTTGTAAACGAAAATCCCCCGTTTTAATATCCCTGAATAAGGGGTCAGCAACAAAGCTATTTTTATCTGCTCCGCGTGTCCTATAATACTCTAGTGCAGATTGTCCGTGATCCTTCAAATTTGCATCGAAGTACAAATTCTTATCAATATTTGGTTCCTCTATTTTAAGTTCTATTAGCTTTCCATTCACAGTTCCTTGTCTGTAAAATGTATTATGGGAAGCAATTTTATAAAAAATATTATTTTGGATATTGCAAGCGGTATAAGGTGGCATCTTATCCCTAGTAAAGACATCCATGATACTGAAATAACCTATAAACATTCTATTAGTTTTACCAGCAGAATTCTCGTATACAATATCATGTATATCGGCTATAATGTTGTTATATGCATTATTCTCATAGTACTTAAGATTGATTCCCCCTCCGTTACAATTGTAAATGACGTTCTCTGAAATATGGGTATTTTTAAGAAAGGCATCGGTTCGGATGGCTTGCTGCATGCCTACCCCATTCAAATGATGAATATAATTTCGTTTAATTTGGTTTCCATCACCAACATCAGATAAATAAATAGCATTCCCATCAAAACATTTTTGCATGACCAGAAATACCTCATTGTCTTCAACAGTATTGTTCCGAGTATGATAATAAGGAGCAGTTTTGGGCCATTGATTATAAAAAACAAAATTGTTGAAATTATACGAAGTGGTATCATCTTGGTATAATGCCTCAGGCGCAATTTCATCTAAACGAAGACTACCAACCTGTTCTCTGTTTTCACCCTTTAATTGAAAGAACATGGGGCGTGTACCACTCAAAACAATTGCATCGTAGGGCAAATGGTGCAACTTATTATTTTGTATGATGTTTTCACCACTTTGCCATACCATGATCCCATTTGATTGATAATAAAATTCGCCACAATGGTGAATTTGGTTATTGATTATTTTATTTGACTTATTTACATTGAGTTTACCTGGCCCATATCCGCAAAGCAAAATACCAGTACCTCCCACATAATCAATCAAATTGTTTTTGATCACATTACTTTGGGCATGTAAATCCAATCTAACAGCAGCACTTCCAGCATTTGTTAACCTACAATTACTCAGTTCACAATATTCAGCATCGCGAAAGCGTACCATGGCATTGGCTTTATTCCACATATCCCATTCATGCTGCAGCCCTATATCTTTTTTGGTAATTACTTCTCGTTCTCCTCGCGTAAATGTTAACCCTTTAAAAGCAATATTTCTTACAATCCCTCCCAATTCGTGCCCGTCTACCAAAATATACTCAGACAAAGCAGGGAATGTCACTTGTTTTGGCTGACCATTGATTGGCCAATAATAAACCAATTTTTCTTTGGTATTAACCACCCATTCACCAGGAGTATCCAGATAGTCAATTACATTTTCAACCCTGCAACTACCGCCTTCCATTGCATGTAAATGTTTATCAATTTTACCCATTGGATAAGTTGCTGGAATTGCAGTTTGCGCTACGGCATTTTTTTCATCAACGGAAGCCAATGTTAGATAATTGGTTACATAGCCAACATTGGGCTGAACAAAGATTTCAATGTCATTTAAATTATCCCAATTTTTAATGATTCCATTTGGAAACCAAAGAGAATTCCTATCTGCCTTAATCATCCCCTTCCATTCTACACCTCCTCCATCTCCACCAGTCATTACTTTAGTTGGCTCAAAACCCTTGGATCCTGCTCTTGAAAGCAGTTTCCCATTTTCATATAATGTATAAAATCGTTCTTTACCATTTGGCAATTCTGGCAGTGGTGCAACAAATACTTTCCCATTTGCTATTGATGGTAACCCTTTAATAGATGAAGCCAATTTCCATCCTGTAATGGCAATATCTGATGAAAAAACAGGATTTTCACCAGGATAAGCCATATAAACAATTTGATAGGAATCATAATGACTATCTGCAGGTGTAAAAATTTCTGTTTCTAATAATGTGTATTCTCCTCCACGAATAAGTACATAAATATTTCGATAGCAATCTTTTTTAATTAGCCTTACTGCTTTTTTAGCCCGGGCGATAGTTGCAAATGGGCCATCCGTTTTATTGGCATTTGGCTCCGCTAGTTTACCAGACCAATTGTCATTACCAACTGTTGAAATATAAAAATCAGCAAATGGCTTGCCAATATTTTGGGCAAGGATTAGTTCAAAATTATTGATCAGTAAAACAAAAATTAAAGCTTTAAGCAAGTGATACTTTCTCATATAAAAATTTACAGTTTTGCGTATGGTTATTAGGCATTTACAACAAGGATTGAATTATCGATAATCCAACCAGGCAGTTGCTGTAGTGTTTGTATCTGATACAAACCGAATCCAGCGAGCCTGAATATTGTTCGGGAATTTGAAACTGAATTTTTCATTGGCTTTTACAACAAAGCTTTTATAATTCACCCATTCATTGTCTCCTGTTGGATCAAATTGAATAGAAATGGTAACAGACTTATTTGATTGATGTGATAAGCTAAGTGTACGATCATCATAAAAACCGTATAAATAAGGATCTGAGGGCGTATTAGCAATGACAGTACTATTAAGCCAAGGCCCTCCTTTTCCAACTGGCTTGCCTAATTGCCACAAATCATCTATTACGCCAGCCCAAACAGAACATTGCTTATCAGCTGATTGGAAAATATGAGGATTGCTAAGAGCTGCTGAATTTTGAGTTAAGCCTGTCATAACAAGCATTCCTCTAAATGATGTATAATCATTGATTTTAAATTGATGAGAAGTGATAGGTCTAATTTTGGCATATCCATCTGCATTTTCAGCTGGCAATTCGTAGAATGTTCCACCGCAATTAAACAGATCTCTTTCAGTAGCAACTTCTCTACAAATTCGCAATTGCTGTTTTGCCATTAACTCCTGATATTTTTCATTTCCCAATGGCAATCTCCACCTTCTCTTAGCATCATCCACTATTAGATAAGAACTAGCATCAACAGTAACCACTTGACTAGGAATAGCAACTTTATCTCTAATAAAATGAGCAATTGAATCATTTGATACTGGCACAATCTTCATTTGTTCATCCATCTGATAATACCCTGTTTCTGTTTTTTTATTATCATTTTCAGCATTTGCCAAAATTCCTAGTACACCTCTGTTGTTTCCTACACTATAAAGCAAACCTCCTTGATTTTTAGTAGATGCAACAGTAGCCAACCCGTTGAACATTTTATTAGCGGTTAGCAATCTTGGCTTATTTGAGGAATACACAAAAGAAATAGTTGCTTTAGTTGCATTATCTGTCTTTACACGAATCCATTCTGCTTTTACTGTTGGGTCAAAAGCAAGCCAAGTTGAACCATTTGCAGCAACTTCTAAGGTTTGTAATTTGCTCCACTGGTTATCTCCTTTTTTGTCAACTTCAAAAGAAAAATTCAGGACCTGCGTTCCATCGTTCTTTACCCATGCTATTCTATTATTCCAACCTGCAAATAAATATGGATCTGACACTGAACCAGATTGAATTGATTCCCCAAGCCAAACAGAACCTGCTGCATCCGTTGTTCCAGTATGGTCTGGTTGAGTTAATGAAGTAAACCATAAATTAGATTGTGATTGACCAGGACCTGCAATCCCACCTTTTGCTTGTCTTTTATTTAAAAACTCACTTTTGGCAGCATCGTCACAACCAAAAACCAATTGGTCATTCCATCTTGTAAAATCTCCGATTACTTTTAAGTAAGAAGATCTAGGACGGATTCCTGCAGTATTTGTTGCTGTAAATGTTTGAGGAAATTTCCAAAACATGCCATGCATGGTCATCAAGTAATCAGGATTTTTTTCCTTGCCTACATTACGAATCCTAGGCCATTCGGTATTCCAACCATGAGCGCCGTCATAACTATTACTTGCTTTGGGTAATCTATAAAAGGTCCAATTTCCCTTATCTCTCAAACCCAACAAAACAGATTTATAGTCCCAACCGGTAGACCAGATTGGCTGTGTATTAGGATTGTCATTCCCATAAATTCCACCAGGTCCTGTTACTTCAGTAAACTGGTTTCTTCTAATCAACTTCCAATTTTTTCCATCCCATTCTGAAAGTGAACCAGCTTCAATTCTAGGATCTATTCTTGCTTTATCTCCCTCCTCTCCGTTATTAGAAAAAACGACTACTCCCTGACCAGAATAAGTTCCTTTACCATGTACACCAATTAAAAGTCCACTTTCGTAACTTTTAGCTCCTTCCCGCTTCAATTGGTTACCGTCTTTATACAAAATCTTTACATCCAAAGAATGAACATCAACATCATAAAAACCTTCTTCCATAGTTCCTATAATCACTTTATTAGCAGGATCAGTTATACTTCTGGCGGTACCTGTAAATCTTCCAGGAGCTTTACTAATAGGAATGACCCGAACATTTCTATTGGTATCAATGACATAAGGCCCAATAAATAATTGACTACTTTCTTTATGTATCATTCTGTTGGCGGGTGTTCCACCAATACTTTCAGGTCTTGTAATCTTTTGTAGGGATGCTGTAATTTCATAAAGCTTATCAGAAGATCCAAAGGGCAAATGAGGACCATAAGTTATAACCCATAATCGATTAGCCCATGGTACTACTGCACCAGTTCCACACTCACCTTCGTTATTAAAATAAGCTAAGCTTGGATATATTCCACTTATGCTAATAGGCGATTTAATTTTTTGTGCAAACAATGCACCAGCAAAGACAATCAAGCAAAATGGAGTTAAAAAATATTTTATTTTCATATTCAATTCATTAATAATTCTTACTCTAGATTTTAGACAAAAATGGTTACCTATCTAAGCATAAATTCAATATCAGATTTTCTAGATTCAGGGTTAACTTTTAATGAAACAATTTTCCCATCTTTTAATTCTCCTTCAATGGTTGTTGCATATGGTGCATGTAACTTGAAAGAAACATCCCAGTCTTTAGGCCAAGAGGGGAATAAAAAAATCTTATTGTCAACTGTTTGCATTAACATTTCTTGTAGACCAATCATTCCACTACCACCCCA
>CALRXZ020000042.1:0-25706 GCA_943372255.1 Chitinophaga pinensis | reverse complement strand
AGACCTCATTTAAGTTTGCATTTGATCTTGAAAATACAACAAAGAGCGTTTGAATAATGTTTATAAAAACTATTCCGCCCAGCTCATGGTATAGCCTTTGTTTTCAATTGCCAAGGCTTCTACCGTTAGTTGTAATGGATGAAAAGTATCTACCATTACTGCCAATTCCTTGGTTTCTTTTTTACCAATACTTTTCTCAACCGCACCAGGGTGAGGCCCATGTGGAATACCTGCCGGGTGAAGCGTTATCATACCCCTAGTCACGTGTTTACGGCTCATGAAGTCTCCATCTACATAATAGAGCAGTTCGTCGCTATCAATATTGCTATGGTTATAAGGAGCTGGAATAGCATCTGGGTGGTAATCATATAACCTAGGGCAGAAACTGCATACCACAAAATTGTGTGCCTCAAATGTTTGGTGAACAGGGGGTGGTTGGTGCACTCTGCCCGTAATGGGTTCAAAATCGTGTATACTAAAGGCATAGGGATAGCAACAGCCGTCCCATCCAACTACGTCAAAGGGATGGTGGCCATAATGCAATCCATAGAGCACCCCTTTTTTCTTGGTCTTAATCAAGAAATCGCCTGATTCATCTTTTGTAACCAAATTTTTGGGACCACGAATATCGCGCTCACAAAATGGTGCGTGTTCTAGCAATTGACCTGCGTTGCTGGTATATCTTTTGGGATAACGAATAGGACTAAAACTTTCTACTAAGAACAATCGATTATTGGCATCTTGAAAACTAATCTGATAAATAGTTCCTCTTGGAATAACAAGATAATCGCCGTAGGCAAAATCAATGGTTCCGTATTGTGTATGCAATGAACCTGCCCCCTCATGCACAAAAATCATTTCATCTGCATCTGCATTTTTGAAAAAATAATCTGTCAAACTTTGTTGGGGAGCTGCTAAAGAAATCTGACAATCGTTATTAACCAAAATGGTTTTCCTACTCTTCAAATAATCTTGTTCTGGTTGAATTTGAAACCCTTCAAAGCTTCTGTGTTGCAGCATGTATTCTTCTGCAATCTTTGGTTTTACTATAATTGGCTCATCCGTAGCAATAATTTCTGTTGGTGCATGGTGATGATACAACAGTGAATAATCATTACTAAACCCTTCGGTAGAAAATAATTGTTCTGAATACAATCCACCATCCGCTTTGCGGAATTGGGTATGTCTTTTATGGGGTATTTGACCCAAGGTTTGATAGTGTGGCATAGGAATCGTTAGAGCATAAAAATAATACTTGCTATATTCATTTTAAGAATCAATTTTCATGACAAGGATTGGACTCATTTCTGACACCCATGGTTTTTTAGACCCTGCCGTTTTCAAACACTTTAAAGACTGTGATGAAATCTGGCATGCAGGAGATTTTGGTAATATTGCCCTGGCTGATGAAATCAAAGCCAAAAAACCATTAAGAGGCGTTTGGGGCAATATTGATGGTTATGATATCAGGAGCGAATTCCCTGAAATGCTGGCTTGGAAATGTGAGGATGTAACGGTCTTAATGCTCCATATTGGAGGTTACCCACCCAAATACAATCCCCAAGCCAAAAAACTATTGACTGATTACCAACCCCAATTGTTTATTAGTGGGCATTCCCATATTTTAAAAGTCATGTATGACCCCGCAAGACTTTGTCTGCACATGAATCCAGGCGCTGCCGGGCATCATGGTTGGCACAAAGAAAGGACTATCATCCGTTTTGTCATAGACGGAAGAGAGATCAAAGACTGTGACGTCATTGAACTTGGAAAAAGAGGCGGTTTGTTTTAATTACATACCAGGAAACCAAGGGCGAGCAATGGCTTCTCTAAAAGGCCAAGGTACCACTGCCAGGATAATCACAAGAGCCAGCAAATAAAAAATGGCACTGCGTTTGTGTTTTAATGTATCTGGTAAGTTTTTCTTTGCTACGCCTTTACCTAATGTGATCAGGACAATCCCTATAAGGGTTCCGGTTAAGTGCTCTACTGCCCAAAAACGGTATACACTGTCTTTCATAACAACACCCATGCCCAGGTTTTGGATATTCTGGAATCCCCATGATCCAGCAAACCATTGGTAAATTCCCAACAACAAAGTTGTATGAGCAGCAATCATTAAAAACAATCCCAATTTTTTATCTGTGGCCGTAAAGGGATTGTTGGCCGCAGTAAAATGGCGCACAATGTTTACTACCAATAAAATCAAGATGATCCAACGCAAAAGATTATGTAAATGCAAAAGTCCTGTATACATGCTTATTGTTTATTCGTTTAAAAATAGGTTGTTTTGATTAGTCTACCCAATCTGCTACAAATAGATTGGTATCTCTTGTTCCTCCATTATTTCTATTAGAAGCAAAAATGATTTTCTTTCCATCAGGGCTGAACATTGGGAAGGCATCAAAGCCTCTGTCTCTACTTATTTTCTCTAGACCCTTACCATTGATATCTGTCAGGTACATATTGAAAGGGAAGCCCCTTTTATATTCATGATTACTACAGAAGATAATATGTTTACTATCTGGGGTAAAATTTGGCGCCCAATTGGCTTGCTCCAGAAAAGTTATTTGTTTAGCGTCAGAACCATCGGCGTTAGCCACATATACTTCCATATGTGTAGGTGCCACCATACCTTCTGCTAACAATTCTTTATATTCTTTAATTTCTGCTTCTGTTTTGGGTCTACTAGCCCTCCAAACAATCTTCTTCCCATCGGGGCTAAACCATGCGCCTCCATCATAACCCAAGGTATTGGTAATGCGCTTTTCCTTTCCAGATGCAAGGTCCATCACATATAGTTCTAGGTCTCCGTCTTTATCACTGCAATAAATCATTTTCTTTCCATCAGGAGACAAAGTTCCTTCTGCATCATATCCTTTTGCTGAAGTTAATTGCTTGACAATTTTTCCATCAATTGTAGCCATGAAAATATCATAGGAATCATACAATGGCCAAATGTATTTGTTACCATATTTAGCCCTATCTGGTGTAGGAGGACAAGCTTCTCCACCCTTGTGTGTAGAAGCATAAATAATATGCTTACCATCGGGTAAAAAATAGGAACAAGTGGTTCTACCTTTACCAGTGCTGACCATTTTAGGTTCAAATTTTTCATTTGTACTAGTAGGCAATTTGCCTATAAAAATCTGATCACAATTAATTCCTTCTTTGGGATTGGTTTTTTGAAAAATGATGGATTTTCCATCATAACTCCAGTACGCTTCAGCATTATCACCACCAAAAGTTAGCTGTCTTACATTTTTAAAATGTTTTTCACCAGCAAACAAAACCGAATCAAGTGGCTTACTATTGTCTTGTGCCATTAGGTTAGCGCAAAGCCCCATTACAGCAGCAATCATCAAAAGGGATTTTTTCATAATCTGTTAATATCTGGCAAAAATAAGTAGTTGCCGCCAACCAATCCATTAAAAATATGGCCATAACTGTTATGGCTTTGTATTTTTGTT
This sequence comes from Chitinophaga pinensis, assembly GCA_943372255.1. Lineage (GTDB taxonomy): Bacteria > Bacteroidota > Bacteroidia > Chitinophagales > Chitinophagaceae > Sediminibacterium > Sediminibacterium pinensis_M. The sequence continues at coordinate 22,236 of CALRXZ020000042.1, read as the reverse complement.
GGATGAAATATTGTTGGATAGTGTTGAGCGCAGTTTTATTGTTTGCTTGCAAAAACAAGGAAAATCAATCAAAAGGCAGGGACTTAGAAGCCCTGACACCACAGGTAGAACAATTAGTTAATGCCGTTGGTAAACATCCCGATAGTGTTGGATTAAGACTTCAACTAGTAGATGCACTTGATAGTATGGGTAATTTGCCATTAGCCATGATTCAGATGGATTCTTTAATCAAAAAAGACAGTGGCAATTTTGGACTATGGTTTAAACTGGGCAGTTTGAAAGAAAGATCAGGCGATACCCTATCGGCTATTGGCGCTTATGGGGTTGCGGCCAGAATATACCCAACTCCAGACGTATTGTTAACACTAGGGAATTTATTTGCAGAAAGAAAGGATAGCAGGGTATTTAAAACGGTGGCCCAAGTGGCTGAAATGAGATTAGGTAGAACTTATCAATCTCATTGCGATTTTATTGTTGGGATTTATTATGCTAGAGCAGGCAATACCAAAGCTGCTATTGATCAATTTAATGCCTGTATCAAGAATAATTATGGCTATTTAGAAGCTTATATGGAAAAGGGCTTTATTTATTTTGATGCAAAGGATTTTGTATCTGCTAATCAAGTTTTTCAGACCGTAGTAACAATTAGAAACAATTATGCTGACGGGTATTATTGGTTGGGTAAAACTGCCGAAGCCCAACAACTAAAAGCAGAAGCCATTGCCCAATATGAAAGGTCTTTGGCATTGGATCCTGGATTAAAGGAAGCCATTGCAGCTATCAGCCGTTTGAAAAACTAGAACTCTAATGGCAATTGCTTAATTTTGCCGCCAAATATAGAAACATGGCCATAATTGCCCCATCGTTATTAGCTTCCAATTTTTTAGAATTAGGTGCAGAAAGCAAAATGCTAAATCAAAGTGTTGCAGACTGGTTTCACTTAGACGTAATGGATGGGGTATTTGTTCCAAATATTAGTTTTGGATTACCCGTAATTGAACAAATCAGAACCGCCACAAGTAAAGTTTGTGACGTGCATTTGATGATTGAAAATCCAGGTAATTATGCAGAAGCTTTTAAAAAAGCTGGTGCAGATATTTTAACCGTACACCATGAAGCCTGCCCTCATTTGCATAGAAATTTGCAGCAAATAAAATCATTGGGAATGAAGCCAGGTGTGGCTTTAAATCCTTCTACCCCAGTTGCTGTTTTAGAAGATGTTCTTCAAGACATAGAAGTGGTTTGTTTGATGAGTGTAAACCCTGGTTTTGGTGGACAATCATTTATTCCTAGAACCATAGAAAAAATCAAAGCACTCAAATCCATGATTCATGCTAGAGGGCTTTCTACACTTATTGAAATTGATGGTGGTGTTACCCTAGAAAATGCCAAAGAAATTCTAATGGCTGGTGCTGATGTTTTGGTAGCAGGTAGTACCGTTTTTAAATCAGCAGATCCCATAGCTACTATTGCAGCTTTAAAAGCTTTATAAGCTCCGTTTAATATTATCAAATTGTTTCCTCAAGAATAAGAAACCCTTTCTAGGGAATGTTATGGTTTGTTCTTTATTTTCTATCCACACCTGTGCATAAGAAAAAGTAGGATGTTTGGGCTATATCCAATTAAATTTGAGAAAGGCTCAAAAGTACTGATCAATATCCCGTAATCTCTAAAACGTAACAGTTTGACTGAAACCATCATCAACCTCGAAACCGTTAACCCCATTGAGTTTTTCGGCGTAAACAATGGGAAGCTTGATATTCTTAAAAAGAAATTTCCGCTTTTAAAAATTCTCTCTCGTGGAACACAGCTTAAATTGAGTGGAGCTCCAGAGCAGATTGATTCCGCCAAAGAAAAAATTGACTTAATTATTCAGTACCTAGAAAGGAATGGACATTTGAGTGAAATTTATTTTCAGCAAATTTTAGGTGGAGACGACGCAGAATCAATTGACAATTTTGTAGACCGCAATCCCAATGATGTATTGGTTTTTGGTCCAAATGGAAAAACCGTAAGAGCTAGAACCCAGAACCAGAAAAAAATGGTGCAGGCAGCAGACAAGAATGATATTGTCTTTGCCATAGGACCAGCTGGTACTGGTAAAACCTATACTGCGGTTGCACTTGCTGTTAGAGCATTGAAAAATAAATTGGTGAAAAAAATTATCCTAACCAGACCTGCAGTAGAAGCGGGTGAAAGCTTGGGATTCTTACCTGGTGATTTAAAGGAAAAGATTGACCCCTATTTGCGCCCTTTATATGACGCACTAGATGATATGATTCCTGCAGATAAGTTAGGCTATTATATGAGTACACGTACCATTGAAATTGCCCCCTTAGCTTATATGCGTGGAAGAACGCTAGACAACGCATTTATTATTCTAGATGAAGCCCAGAACACCAATGATCTTCAATTGAAAATGTTTTTGACAAGGATTGGAGCCAATGCAAAAGCCATCATTACAGGTGACCCTACACAGGTGGATTTGCCTAGAAATATGCGAAGCGGATTGGAAAAATCAACCCGAATCTTAAAAAATGTAGATGGTATTGCGCATATTGAACTTAATGAAGAAGACGTAGTCCGTCACCGTTTGGTAAAAGCCATTATAAAGGCATACGAAAAGGAAAAAGAAAGAGAAGAACAAGAATACGGACATAACCCTCAACGATAAGATTTTTTTGAGATAGCGGCAATTGCCGCTATCTTGCTTTTAGCTCCTTATTCTGCACAATTTTGGGATTTTTTGAACGTTTAGTTGGTTAGGTACATAGACGTTTTGCGTTAAATTTGCCTAAAATCTGGTAATTGCAATCGCAAAAACCCTTTGAAAACAACCGATCAATGAAAAAAAGACTTATTTCCGCCATGGCTTGTTGTTTGCTAATCCAATATGGGTTTGCGCAATCTTCCATTCCTCCAAATACTTCAGGAAGAACAAAAATTACCGGAAGAGGTGAAAATGTTTATCCAAGTGCTGGTTTTGCCGGTATTGGTACCCAAACACCCGGAGCCCCTTTGGAAATTAAACATGGTGCAGGTAATGTGCGGAATAAAAATATCTTATTGAAACTGAGCAATGAATGGGCAGCTAGCGGTCAAAACGAACCTAGTATCATGTTCTCTAATGGCAATACTACTGATCCGAAAGCTGTGAGTTTCTGGACTATTGGTGCAAGAGTTTCAGGTGACGATGTCCTAAAAACACCCCAATCTTTCAAAATCAGTTTTAAATCACCAACTGATGTAATAGAAAAGGAGTTTTTTTCAATCAATTCATATGAAGGACGTGTAAAGATTGGTGACGTTCAGACCCAATATGATGGTTACAAACTATTTGTAGAGCAGGGCATTTTGACTGAAAAAGTAAAAGTTGCGGTAAAAGATAGCAAAGACTGGTATGACAATGTTTTTGACATTGATTACCGATTAATGTCTTTGAAAAAATTGGAACAATTTATTCAAGATAACAAGCACCTTCCTGATATGCCAACCACAGCCGAGGTAATGAACGATGGTTTGGATTTGGGCAAAATGAATGGTTTGCTGTTAAAAAAAGTAGAAGAACTTACTTTGCACTTGATTAACCAACAAAAAGAAATTGAAGAACTGAAAACACAAATAAAACAACTTGCAGTTTCCAGTTCTACCAAACACCAATAATTAGTTTCCTAAAATTTCGTGTCCCATTTTATCACGCTTGGTTTGCAAGTATTTTTCATTGTGGGCATTGGGAACAGTTTCAATTGCAACGGTTTCTACTATTTCAATACCATACCCTTTAAGACCTGCACGCTTTCTGGGGTTGTTACTCATCAATTTTAATTTGGTTGCTTTTAGGCTGCGCAATATTTGGGCGCCAACACCATAATCCCTTTCATCCATACCAAAACCCAAATGAATATTTGCTTCAACGGTATCCATTCCTTGCTCTTGAAGCTTATATGCTTTTAGCTTGTTAATCAAACCAATACCTCTTCCTTCTTGGTTCATATATAGGATAATTCCTTTTCCTTCTTGTTGTACCATTTTCATAGCACGGTGCAGTTGCTCGCCACAATCGCATCGCAGACTGCCTAAAATATCTCCCGTGAAACAACTACTATGCACCCTTGCCAAGACTGGTTCATCTAATTCCCATTCTCCTTTGATTAATGCAAGATGTTCAGCACCGGTTGTTTTTTCTTTATATGCTACTAAGGTAAAATCACCATACTTAGTGGGCATGTCTACCCTTACCAATTCTTCAATTAAAGAATCTGATTTTAAACGATAATCAATCAAGTCCTTGATTGAAATAATCCTTAGGTTGAATTTCTTTGCAATCTCTAAAAGCTGGGGCAATCTAGCCATAGTACCATCTTCATTCATCACTTCTACCAATACACCAGCAGGCTCAAATCCAGCCAATCTAGCAAGGTCAATTGTGGCTTCTGTATGGCCAGTTCTGCGTAATACCCCTCCAGTTTTGGCAATCAAGGGAAAAATATGCCCTGGTCTTCCCAAATCTGAAGCTTTGGTTGCTGGATCTATTAATGCCAATACGGTTTTGGATCTATCTTGTGCAGAAATACCCGTTGTTGTTCCTTGACCAATCAGGTCAACAGAAACCGTAAATGCGGTTTCATGTAAGGAGGTATTAGACCTAACCATTGGCTCTAACTCCAATTCTTTGCAGCGTTTTTCAGAAAGTGCTGCACAAATTAATCCCCTCCCCTCTTTACTCATAAAGTTGATTACTTCTGGAGTAGCGTGCCTGGCAGCAACTATAAAGTCCCCTTCATTTTCACGGTCCTCATCGTCTACCACAATTACCAACTGACCATTTTTGATGGCTTCAATGGCATCTTCAATCCTATCTAGCATAAAAATCAATTAGGGTGCAAAACTACGGCAGGTAAACGGATAATCGGCTTGAAAAGCATGTTTGCACATCAATAATTTTAAAATCATACAAACAAAATAATTACAAATTATATATATAATTAATGTTTACTTTTCAGAAGGAGGATATTACATGTAGTGGAATTAACCCTTTATGGCACCTAAAATAAAGTAGAAAGTTTGAAAATTCCATTGGCCAAACGCTGCATAACAAGTTCAGAGTTATAAACAAAATGAGAACATTTTGTTAAGGAGAACCGCTTGTTAACCTAAAATTTATGTAATAATACGTGTTAGTTTACAATTTTAACGCCATATTTGCAGCTTTAAATCTGCAATTTATGTTAAATCTGAAGAGAATTTTCCTTAGCGCAATGGCCTTTCTGATAGCCATTTCTGCTATGGCACAGGTTACCAACGGTTCTATTACCGGCACCATTCGTGATGCAAAAACTGGCCCATTGGGCGGTGCATCTGTAGAAGCTGTACACGAACCTTCAGGAACCAAGTACAAAACTGTTTCTGCAACAACAGGTAGGTTTAACCTACCAGGTCTGCGTATTGGTGGTCCTTACAAAATCACTGTAACTTATGTAGGTCTGAAAACAGAAACTGTTTCTGATGTTTATATCCAGTTGGGTGAACCAAGTGTGATTGATGTTGCATTAACAGATGCAAATGCACAGTTGCAAGAAGTGGTGGTTACTGGTGCTAGAAAAGGAGCTTTAATTTCCAAAGACAGAAAAGGAACTGGTACCAATATCAACAAACGTTTACTTTCTTCTTTGCCAACTTTGTCAAGAAGCATTACTGACTTTACCAAGATGACCCCTCAAGCCAATGGTACTTCATTTGGTGGTCAAGATAACAGAGCAATCAACTTTACTTTGGATGGATCTGTATTTAACAACAGCTTTGGTTTGCAAGCTTTGAATGGTAGCCAAACTGGATCTACACCTATTTCTTTAGATGCCATTGAAGAGATTCAAGTAAACGTTTCTCCTTACAACTTAAGAGATGCAGGATTTACTGGTGCAAGTATTAACGCGGTAACAAAATCAGGTACCAACACTTTGCATGGAACTGGTTTTTACAATAATAGAAATGAAGGACTTGTTGGTACTAAAGCCGGTGCTGAAGGAAAACAAGACGTTGTAACTACTGCATTTGATGTTAAACAATTTGGTGGAAGCATTGGTGGTGCTTTAATTAAAAACAAATTGTTTTTCTTCTTGAGCTATGAAGGTGAAAGAAGAACTGATCCAGGTACTAGTTTTGTAGCAAGTACTGGAAGCAATAGTGGTGGTAACGTAACTCGTGTTAAGACTTCTGACTTAGATGCAATGTCTACTTTCTTGCAAACCAAGTTCAATTACAATCCAGGTGCTTACCAAGACTATCCATTCTTAACCAGAAGTGATAAAGGTCTTGCTCGTATTGACTGGAATATCAATGACAAACACAAATTCAGTGTTCGTTATAACTATTTGAAATCTAAGAAAGACATTTCAATTAGTAACTCTGGTTCATTGGGTGGTTCTAGAAACAGTATCAACGCTATGAGCTTTGCTAATACTGCTTATGAAATCAACAATGACTTATATTCTGCAATCGCTCAGTTGAACAGCCGTTTCAGCAGCAAATTAAACAATGAAATCATTTTTGGTTACACTGCCAACAGAGACTACAGAGCAGTTAAAGGTGGTTCATTCCCTACTGTAGATATTCAGGATGGTAATAGCAATACCTATATGACTTTTGGTAATGATCCATTTACTCCTAATAACAAATTGGATACCGATACTTGGCAGTTCTCTGATAACCTTACATTCTATGGTGGTAAACATACCATTCAAGCAGGTATCAGCTATGAAGCATTTAACTATGTAAATGGTTTTACTGCTCAAATCAATGGTATTTATACTTTCAATACCTTGGCTGATTTTTATACTTCTGCCAACGCTTATTTAGCCAACCCTGCAATGACAACCAATCCAGTTCCACTGAAATATACTTCAGCTTTCAGTAATATGCCTGGTGGTGCTGTTTGGTTAGCAGAAACCAAAGCAAGAAACATTGGAGCTTATATTCAAGACGAAGTTGAATTAGAAAAGAATTTCAACCTGACTTATGGTGTACGTATGGAAGTACCTTATTTTGTAGGTTCTGGATATGTAAATACTCAAGTTGACGGATATAGCTTCTTAAACGAATTGGGTCAGCCTACTAAATTGAGCACTTCTATTTTGCCTAGTGCTAAATTGATGGTAAGCCCAAGGGTTGGATTTAACTATGATATTAACGGAGACAAACGCATACAAGTAAGAGGTGGTGCTGGTTTATTTACAGGACGCCCTCCATTTGTATTTATCAGTAACCAAGTTGGTAACAATGGTGTTCAGTCAGGTTCATTGAACCTTACTCCTGCTGCTGGTACTACGGCTGTTCCATTCAGGCCAACTACTCCTTCTGCAGCTCCTGCAGGATTTGTACCTAACCCAGCTGTACCTGCACCATCTTATAACATTGCAACTTCAGAAGAAACTTTCCGTTTCCCTAAAGTGTTCCGTTCTAACTTGGCAGTTGACTTCAAATTCTATAAAGACATTGTTGTTGGTGGAGAATTGGTATTTACCCAATCTATCAATAGCATCTACTACTATAATGCTAATTTAACTGCACCTGTAGGAACGTTTAACGGACCTGATCAGCGTGTTCGTTATGCTAACCCTAACGCTCTTTCTGGTGGAGTAGCCTCTTTGAATACTACACCTGCTGCTATTAGGATTAACCCTAATATTACAGATGCAACTGTTATGAAGAGTGGATCTTATGGTGGATCTATGAGTGCTACTATCAAATTTGAAAAGCCATTAAGAGCTAAAGGATTTGGTTGGATGCTTGCTTATAACTTTGGTAGTGCTAGAGATTATATCAACCCAGGTTCTATTGCGTCTAGCAGCTGGACAGGTAACCGTTCAGTGAATGGTAACAACCGTCCTGATATTGCATTCAGTGATTATGATTTGAGAAACCGTATCATTGCTAACGTTAACTACCGTACTGAAATTGGTAAAAATGCAGCAGTTCAGTTCTCTATCTTTAGTGAAACAAAGAACTGGGGTAGAGTTACCTATACCTACTCTGGTGACATGAACGGAGATGGTGTTAATGGTAATGACCTGATGTATATTCCAAGAAACCAGGCTGAAATGAATTTCCAACAATATACTATTGGTTCTGGCGCATCTGCACAAACCTTTACCGCTCAAATGCAAAGAGACGCCTTTGATGCTTACATCAAACAAGATGATTACCTGAAGAATAACAGGGGCTCTTATGTTGAGCGTAACGGTGGTTTAATGCCTTATTTAACTAGGATTGATGCATCTGCAGTAGTAGAATTATTTACTGCTGGTAAACACAGACATACCATTCAATTGCGTGCTGATATCTTCAATATTGGTAACATGATTGATAACAATGCAGGTGTAAGCTATGTTGTAAACAACAGCTCTTTGTTAAACTTCAGAGGTCTGGATGCAAATGGTCTTCCATTGTATCGTTTCAACACTGTAAATAACTCATTAACTTATAGCACTTATCGTAAAGGTGTATTCACTTCAGATGTATGGCAAGCACAATTGGGTGTTCGTTATATCTTCTAAGAGAACAAGATATATCTATAAAAAAAGACCTCGATTATCGAGGTCTTTTTTTATGCCCAATCCCTAAACTTTTTTCTTCCACTATTCACTCTTCACTTTCTTCCTCTCTCTTCACTTCCTTCCCCACCCCCATTTTAAAAAATCAGGAAAAGCCTGACCCCAAGTTGGTACATCATGCTTCCCACCTTCAATCAATTCATAATGAATATGTCCATCGGTATAGCCCTTGGCTTTTAATTCTACTATCAGATCAAGGGTATCATCAATTGAATCAATAATGCCATTCTTATTTCTATCAGCCGTTTCGTCTAAACTACCACATTGCAAATAAAAACGCAACCAAGGATAGAAATCAGCTTTTCTGATTTGCAGATGCATGAGTCTATCTTGTTCATCGTCATAGCCATCATCATAGGCTTTTTTCCTCCACCAGAGTGATCCACTAAACACACCTACCCTGTTAAACTGATTGGGTTGGTTCCATACAAGATCTAAAGCACTCAGTGCTCCTAATGAAAACCCTGCAAAAGACTTGTCTTTAAAAGAAGGGATTTTTAACTCCTTTCTTAAAAAAGGAATCAACTCATCAAATATAAACTTGGCATATAATCCAGCTTTTGCACCTCTACCTTCAAAATCAGGAGAATAAGCCGTACCATATTCCATTTTCCTATTGGGACCACAGTGAATGCCTACACAGATTAAGGGATCAACCTCAGCGTTTTCCCACAAATCATTTAAAATTTTATCAAAAGGCATTTTTATCAAATCTTGCCCATCATTCACTAATAAAAGGCTATAATGAACAGTCTGAGTTCTGTCTTTAGGTGAATAAATATCCAAAACTACTTCTCTTTCCAAATAGTCTGAATATAGTTCTAAGTGAAGGATTTCTAACTTAGTAAGGGGAATAGATACTTGAGTATTTGGCATTTCCAAAAATAAGGACTGGCTAGAATTTAAACTTTAAAATGTTTTAAAACAATTTCCTTCGGCCAAATTGAAAACCATGTTTTAAAATTTGACCGAGTTTCAGTAAATTGAATTTCTTTAATTAGAATCCCTAAAATTAAAACGATGAAAAAAATAGGTGTGTTGTTTGGTCAAGAAAGAAGTTTCCCAATGGCTTTTGTGGAAAGAGTAAATGAAAAGAAAATCCCAGGTATTATTGCAGAACCAGTTAGGATTGATAAAGTTATGCAGGGGGAACCTAGTGATTATGCTGTAATCATAGATAGAATTAGCCAAGACGTGCCATTCTATAGGGCTTATTTAAAAAATGCCGCTATCTGTGGAACTGCTGTAATCAATAATCCATTTTGGTGGAGTGCCGATGAAAAGTTTTTCAATAACTGTTTGGCTACAAAAATCAATGTTCCTGTACCCAAAACTGTGATTTTACCTTCTAAAGAATTGCCTTCTGATACTTCAGATCAGTCATTTAGCAACCTGTCTTATCCACTAGATTGGGAAACCATCTTTAACTATGTAGGATTCCCAGCCTATATGAAACCATTTGCTGGTGGGGGTTGGAAGAATGTTTACCGATTAGAAGACAAGGAAGATTTTTTTGATAAACATAGTGAAACAGGACAATTGGTGATGTTATTACAAGAAGAAATTGTGTTTGAAGAATATTATAGATGCTATTGTATTGGTGGCAAGCATGTAAGGATTATGAGCTATGAACCAAGAAATCCACACCATTTGCGTTATGCCGCTGACTTTGCTCCATCTGCCGAAAAACTCAAAATGATGGAAGATATTGTACTCAGAATTAATGCGTATTTGGGCTACGATTTTAATACAGTTGAATTAGCCTTAAGAGATGGAGTACCTTATGCCATTGATTTCTGTAACCCTGCTCCAGATGCAGATATAAAAAGTGTTGGTCAAGCAAATTTTGACTGGGTAGTAGAAACTGCGGCAAACTATGCCATAGAAAAAGCTTTAGCTCAGGTTCCTGGACAAGACAACTTGACTTGGGGTGAATACATTAAACGCGGAGCGTCTAAATTAGGTCTCTACCCCTAATCAAACCAATGAAACCAAACAAAATTTGTACAAGAATAAAGAGGTCAAATGGGTAATTTGAATTACAAACAATTCACCTTAGGGGTGGAAGAAGAATATATGGTGCTGGATCCCAACACCAAAGAATTGGCCAGTCACGAGCAAAAAATTGTGATTGAGGGGCAAAAGCTCTTAAAGGACAAAGTAAAGGCCGAAATGCACCAAGCTGTGGTAGAAGTGGGTACCGATATCTGCCAAGATATAGATGAAGCATTTAAAGATGTTGCCACTCTTAGGGGAACCATTTCAGAAATAGCTGGCAGTCTTGGTTTTTGGATGGGTGCTTCTGGTACGCATCCTTTTAGCCATTGGGAAAGCCAATTGATTACTGACCATGTTAGGTACAATCAAATTGTAAATGAATTACAGGAAGCTGCAAGAAGCAACCTCATTTTTGGACTACATGTACACGTTGGTATGGAAGACCGAAAAATGGCCATTCATATTGCCAATACAGCCCGGTATTTTCTTCCGCACGTATATGCATTAAGTACCAACTCTCCTTTTTGGGAAGGAAGAGAGACCGGCTATAAGTCTTTTAGGACCAAAGTCTTTGACAAATTCCCTAGAACAGGAATTCCAGACTATTTTGAAAGTATTGAAGCATACGAGAACTATGTAAACTTGTTGATTAAAACCAATTGCATAGACAATGCCAAGAAAATTTGGTGGGACCTTAGGGTACATCCCTTTTTTAATACAGTAGAATTTAGAATCTGCGATGTGCCAATGACGGTTCAGGAAACCATCACCATTGCAGCTTTGTTTCAGGCTATCTGTGCTAAAATTTATAAGCTCCGCTCCAAAAACCTCAATTTCATGATTTATGAGCGTGCCCTGATTACAGAAAACAAATGGCGGGCTAGCCGATATGGTATTGATGGTACTTTAATTGATTTTGGTAAAGAAACAGAGGTTAATACCCGCTTGCTGATCTACGAATTATTGGATTTTGTTGATGATGTTGTAGATGAACTGGGTAGCAGACATATGGTAGACCAAATTGCTAGAATCTTTGAAAAAGGAACTGGCGCAGACAGACAACTTGCCGTTTTTCAGCAAACTAATAGCTTAGTGAGTGTAGTGGACTATATACATGATCAGTTTTTAACTACCTAACTTGCTCAAAATCAAAGATTAACAATCCTGAATGGCATCATTCAGGATTTTTTGTTTTCCTTAGCTTGAGAATAATTATTCAGGCAACATTTTTGCATGTAGTGGTATCTTATCATAGTTGACAACAAAACAATCGCCGGTGACGCAAACCGATCTTATTAATGGATGTATCAAACAAGATGCAAATTGCCAACGAATGCTTTTTGAGCAATTCGGGGGTAAAATGATGTCTGTATGCTTGAGATACGCGAACGATACTATGGAAGCCGAAGACATTATGCAAGATGGCTTTATTAAAGTATTCCAATATATCCACCAGTTCAAGTTTGAAGGTAGTTTTGAAGGTTGGATTAGAAGAATTATTGTTAATACAGCCATTAGACACTTAGAAAAAAAGAAACTACATTTCAAAGAGATAGAGGAAAACAGTGTTAATACACCCCAATTGGATCCTTATGCTTATGCGCATTTGGGTCAGGAAGATTTGATGAAGTTAATTAACCAATTACCTGAAGGATATAGGGTGGTTTTCAACTTAAATGTGATTGAAGGATATAGTCATGATGAAATTGCAGAAATGCTACACATACAACCCGGCACCAGCCGCAGCCAACTGGTGAAGGCAAGAAAAATGCTGCAACAACAAATCATACAATTACAAAAAATTGCTGTATAATATGACAGATCAATCGTTTGACAACTTCTTCAAGGAGAAGCTCAAAGACCATTCGGCACCGGTGCCAGAGGGTCTATGGGAGAAAATCCGCCCGGAAAAGGAAAAGAAGCCCATGGGTTTTGTACTTCCTAAACATACTGGAAAAGGATTGATAGTGGCGGCCCTGATTACGGGTACCATTGGTATTGCTTTAAATACCGGCAAAAGCAATCAAAATAATACATCCAATTCATTTCCTGAACCCAACAAAAACAATGAAAGCCTATTGATTCCAACTGCTACTCAAAAAGATAAAAACACTGCTGTATATAGCTCTACTCCTTCTGACAATCAAGTGCCTACTAGTTCTAACAATGTCACCTTAATTAGTAAAACTATTCAGAAGGACTTTTTTCCTAATACCATCATAATGGAAGCTAGTAGCAATGCACCCATTATTCAAAATATTGAGGTGAATACTTCAAAGCCTTTACTTATTGAACCTAGCTTTAATACAGAAGAACAAATACCAGATTATCTCAGTAATCATTCCAGCGGAAACACCATACGGTTGACCAACCAATCAAGTTTTCAACAATTGGGCATGGTCAATAAACAATTATCGGCCAATGCCCATGATAAAAAATTCAAAACCATTATCATCTGTCCAACTGTAAGAGGTAAATCATCTTCCTTTAATACTGATTGGGGATTAGAAGTATTTGCTTCTCCAGATTATGCTTTTAAATCTGTTTCTAATATTAATGCTTCAGCACAATACCTAAATAGCAAAGACAGCAGTGAACAAATGCAAGTAGGTTATTCTGCAGGTATTCGACTAGTAAAACCACTGAATGACCATTTTCTTTTGAAAACAGGAATTCAGTATTCACAAATCAATCAAAAATTTGTTTACAGAAATGAAAACGAAATAAAAGTAACTACCGTAATTACGGCTAGAACCATTATTCGTTCACCCGGAGATACTGTTTTGGTTAGTGATACCAGTGTCTTGCAAACCATTGGATATAGTGTTAAAAATGTCAAAAATAGGTATCGCAGTATTGATATTCCCCTAACCTTGGGATATGAATTTGGGAATGATGACTTGAGAGTTGGCATTAATGCGGGCGTCATATTCAATGTTTCATCTTGGTATCAGGGAGAAATGTTAGACACCGCTTATCAAACCGTATCTATTAGTAAGGCTAGCAATTCTTTGTTTAAAACCAATATTGGCATGGGACTTTATTCTAGTCTAAGTATTCAAAAAAGAATCAGCGAAAACACGCACTTGTTTTTTGAACCCTATTTCAGATATAATCTGAAAAATATGACCAATGATTTATCGCCATATACCCAGCGTTTCCAAGTTGGTGGTTTGGCAATTGGTCTTAGATTTAACCTGAACCGATAAGTCTGGGCAACAAAATATTTAAATGATGTATCTCAATAATATTAACGGGATGAACATGAAAAAATTTGCTTCCATTTTACCTTTTGCCATGCTCTTTTTGCTGGGCTCTTGTGTTAAGGAAGGTTTGAATAATGATTTCAAACCCTATATTAATAATGAATTGAATGATACTGCTTGGGTAAAATCAATTGGCAATAACGCTAATATTTTTTCCCTTGCAGATAGCTTATTTCAAAAATCATATTTAGTAGATTCAATAGACCTAACAAAGGATAACAATATTGAATTAGGAGATAGCCTTGAAATTGAATTCAAAGCTAATTCGCTGATTACAGAAACAGGCTTATTGCAAGATGGAAAGGCAAAATTTGAATTAATCAAAATCTTGAAAAAAGGTGATTTCATCAAAGCTTTTAGACCCAATAGTAGTTTTGGATATCCCTTAGAAACTGGGGGTGCATTTTTTATAAGAATTACCAAAAACGGTAAGGAATTATTCTTGGCTCCTGGCACCATTTTAAAAATCAAATGGACAGATATAGACGCTCCAAAACTGAATATGCAAGCTTATTATGGTAAGGAAGGATTTCCTATTCCTAATAGTGCCCTTGATTCAGCTCATACCTGGGTTCCTGACACAGACACCAGCTGGTTAAAACCTTGGGTTAAAAACATTGGAAACATTACTAAAAGAGGCTATATTCTTGAAACTAAAAAACTCAGGTGGATCAGTGCTCAGCATGTTTTAGTGCCAACTACTAAATTGACCAATATTTATGGCATTTTGCCTCCCAATTTTACCAATAAAAATACCCTTGTTTTTGCAGTATTTGCCAACACAAGAACGGTATTATCATTAAAAAGTGATTTTGCTAGCAGAAGTTTTACAACTAGCAATGTTCCAATTGGCACCAAAATGACCTTGGTAGCTATTTCAAAAATTGGAAAGGATTTCTACTTAGGAAGCAAACAAGTGAATGATGTTGGAACTATGGTGAATTATAGTTTTTCCCCTGAAAAGAAAAATTTGGCACAAATATTGGTGTATTTGAACAGCTTATAGCGTTTATTATAAGAATCATCGGGGGATGATTTAAGGGCTGCATTTTTGTAGCCCTTTTTTTGTTTCAAACTTTTATTTTTTGAAATCAAAAAGGGTAGCTGTAAATACGGCCCTTTCTCTTTTCTTGAAGATGACATCCCAGTCTCCTTTGTATCTAAGTACAGCAGGTACTGTTAGTCCGGCAATTCTAGTCATCTCCACTTCCATACTTACGTCAAAATCATATACACCAGCTTTATAACTAAGACTATAATTTCTACCTAGCACTTCTAAGGTTTTCATATTAAACCAAGTAACCATTTGGTCTACTACTATTTGGTCTTTTTTCAAGCCCTTTAATTCTTCCTTGGGTTCAATGGTAAACACATATGCCAATTCTTTGTGATATTCTACAATGTCTAATCGGTAAGAATAATACTTTTGTGCGTGCTCATCATAGAGGTCTAATTTGTCTCCAATAAATGGAATTCCAGGGATTTTTTTCCCAGGATTAAAAAACAACATCTTCAGCTGTTCTTTGTGCTTGTCAATTCCTGATTTACCTGAAGCAGTTAAAGACCTACCCTTAACAAAATTATTCTCCCCACAAATTTTTCCCTTTGTAAAAAACAAACCGGCATACAATTCAGGTGTGAGATAATTGTAATTTCCTTTTTTATCATAAAAGTCACCCGTAGTACTTTCTTCTAAAATATCCATGGTTCTGCAACCATCAACCCTATTCTGTCTTGTTTTACTGCTCAAGGAAGCTTTTACCCCCCCTTTTTTATCCATCATTCGGATATCGTTATAAGATGAAAATCCTAATATCCTAAGGTTTCTAAAAGCTTTATAAAAAGTAGTATCGTCTTTGATGGTAACCAATAAGCGTTTATAGTCAAAATTATTCCTAACCACTACTTCTGCTAAAGTAAAGGGTTGCTTGTCTATCAGCACTGTTGTATCCTGTGCAAAGGAAAGCATGGGACAAAGCAATAAGGTCAGAATCAGGTATTGCTTCATTTAGGAAATATCATTTTGTAATCAACCTTGATTTTTCCTTTGTTTATATCATTTAATTTTCCTTGCAATAATTTTCTACGCAACGGCTTGATATAGTCAATAAATAATTTCCCATCAATATGGTCGTATTCATGCAAAATTACTCTGGCAGTAATACCATTAAAGGATTCTGTATGTTCTACAAATTGCTCATCTAGGTAATTAAGGATGACCGTTTCCTGTCTGTAAACGTCTTCTCTAATTTTAGGAATACTCAAACAACCTTCATTATAGGCCCACTCATCACCCTCTAGATCTACAATATGCGCATTGATAAAGACTTTTTTGATCCCAGGACCATCGGGGTATAAACCCAATTCATCTTCTTCGAGATTTTCAAAAATCTGTACACTATCCATGACAAATAAGCGGATATCTTTATTAATCTGAGGCGCAGCAAGACCAACTCCATTGCTTGCATACATGGTTTCCCACATATCTTCTATGAGTTTATCCAAACCAGGATAATTGGCATCAATATCTTTACACATTTTCCTGAGTACAGGAGCACCATAAGCAACTATGGGAAGGATCATCTATTAACTATTTAGTGGCTGCAAAAATACCGGCAAAAGCCCCAACCAGCAAATAGTTCCCTAACTTATTGATTGTAGGTACTCTTGGAGCATAATTGTGGCAGCAATTTGGTCAATATTACCCTTAACTTGACGGTCTTTTTTCTTCATACCCATTTCTACCATGGCCCTAGATGCCATTTTTGAGGTAAAGCGTTCATCTACTTTTTTAATTGGGATCTGTGGAAATTCTTTTTGTAGCCTTTTACAAGCAGCTTCTACCAAGGGGGTTGCATGCGTGGGAGTATCATCTAAATTTAACGGAGCTCCAATTAGTATGAGTTCCACTGATTCTTTAGCAAAATAGGATTTCAAATAAGTGTACAAATCATGTGTGGCAACGGTATCTAAAGCGGTGGCAATGATTTGCAAGGGGTCTGTTACTGCCAAACCAGTTCTTTTTCCACCATAATCTATACAAAGTATTCTGGCCATTTTACAAATATAGGTCTACAATAACCAGCACTCCGAAAACCACACTGGCAATGCCATTGGCGGTCATGAAAGCAATATTCACTTTGCTCAAATCATTGAACTTAACTATGCTGTGCTGGTAAATCAGCATCCCTATAAATACAACAACACCTAACCAATACCCTAGGTGAAAACCACCATACCATCCTGCAACAATTACAGTAACAGCACTTAGAACATGAAGTGCCTCTGAAACCTTTAAGGCTTTTTTTGCGCCTAAAACAGAAGGAATAGACCTCAATTCCTGTGATTGATCAAAGTCAATATCCTGCATGGCATAAATAATATCAAATCCACTTACCCAGAAAAGCACTGTAAAAGAAAATAGAATGGGCAAGAGACTAAAATGTCCAGTTACCGCTAAATAGGCTCCAATGGGTGCCAAGGATAAACCCAAACCCAATACCAAATGACAGAGTGCTGTAAATCTTTTGGTATAACTATAAAATAAAATCACAAATAAGGCCACAGGCGATAAGAAAAAACAAATTGGATTAATGGTATAGGTAGCAATGGTAAAAATGAGACAGTTGAATATCACAAACCTTAAGGCGCTATTTGGAGAAATAATGCCTTGTGGAATTTCTCGGATAGCAGTTCTGGGGTTCTTGGCATCAAAACTCCTATCTAAATAACGGTTAAAAGCCATTGCCGCGCTTCTAGCTGTAACCATGCAGACCAATACCAATAAGAATTTCACCAAAACCAATTGCCATGTTTCTGAGAATTGAATACCCCAACCCAACCTAGCGTCTTCTTTTAAATTAATATCTGCCTTTGTAATGGCTAAGAAAAAGCCAATCATAGCAAAAGGAAGTGCAAAAATGGTATGGGAGAATTTTACTAAACTTAGGTATTTCTTAATGGTACTCATAGGTCTATGATTGCAAAATTGATTCTTTTGGCAAATATCTTGATTTTCAAACTTATAAATCAGCAAGTCTGGACTCAGTTAACTTCCAGAGCAAAATTCCAGCGGCTACTGATATGTTTAAAGAATGTTTCATACCCAATTGAGGGATTTCAATACAACCGTCTGAATGAGCCAAAACTTCCGAATCAACTCCCTCAACTTCATTGCCAAAAACAACAGCAATTTTTTCATCTCCTGATTGAAATTGTTCTAATGAAATACTCCCCTCTGCCTGTTCAACAGCATAAATTTTATAACCATTGGCTTTTAAATCTTGAACAGCTTCTATTGTGGTTTGATAATGCACCCAATTAACTGTTTCCGTGGCACCTAATGCTGTTTTCTGAATATCTCTATGGGGAGGTTGTGGGGTATAACCACATAAACAGATGGCTTCAATTCTAAAAGCATCCGAAGTCCTAAATACGGACCCCACATTGTGCATGCTGCGCACATTGTCTAAAACTACTACCAAGCTGTTTTTCTTGGCTTCTTTGAATGCTTGAACAGACATTCTTCCTAACTCATCCATGCTCCATTTTCGCATGCTGCAAAGTTAAACCCATCCATTCATAAATCCGATAACCATGTTTGAACAGTATTTTATAACTTGTTTTACCTAAACTACTATCATGAGATACCAACATTTGATGGCATCGGTGCTATTGAGCGCCTGCTTATCCCCCGTTTTTGGTTTTGCCCAGGAAGAAAAACTGGACTTGACCATGATGCAAAAAATTAGAGAAGAGGGCTTACAGCACAGTAAAGTAATGGATATAGCCCTCCATTTAACGGACTTAAACGGTAATAGGCTCACCAATTCACCAGGCTATTTAAAAGCGGCCAATTATGCCAAAGAAACCCTGAGTGGATGGGGTCTCACAAATGCTACTTTAGATGCATGGGGTGAATTTGGCAAAGGATGGGAATTGGAAAAATCCTATTTAGCCATGACGGCCCCCTATTATAAACCTTTATTGGCTTATCCTAAAACTTGGACCAGTGGCACCAATGGTGCAAAATCGGCCAGCATTTTATTAGTGAATATTACCGATTCTGCTTCTGTTCTTGCTTATAAAGGTAAGTTGCGTGGCAAAATTATCCTTATTGACAAATTGGACCCTTATACCCATAGTTTCAAAGCGGATGCCAGTAGGTATTCAGAAGAAGACCTAGCAAAAATGGCAGCAGCCAAACCTCAACCTCCTATGGATACGGCTACTGCTCGCAGAATGGCGTCACAAAGAGCTGGTGGATTTGGTGGAGCACAAAGGTCTTTGAACCAATTAAAAGAAATGGCCAAAAAAGAAGGGGCTGTAGCCATTTTAAGCACTGGTATTCGCAGTCATGACGGAACCATTTTTGCCCAAGGTGGTGGAGCATATAAAGCTACTGATCCGGAAAATTTCTTAGATATGGTGCTAGGAATTGAAGACTATAATACCCTTTTGAGAATAGCTCGTTCTGGAGAATCTGTAAAATTAGATGCCGATGTAAAAACAAAATTCCAGACCAATAATACACAGGGGTATAATGTGATTGCAGAAATTCCTGGCACGGATCCAAAACTAAAGGATGAAGTAGTGATGATTGGAGCGCATTTGGATTCTTGGCAAACCGGAACTGGCGCCACTGATAATGCATCTGGTTCTTCAGTAATGATGGAAGCTATCAGAATTTTAAAAACATTGGGGGTACAAAATAAAAGAACCATCCGTATTGGATTATGGAGTGGTGAAGAACAAGGTTTGTTAGGATCAAGGGGCTATGTAAAAAAGACTTTTGCAGACCCAGCCAATATGCAATTATTACCCGCTCATGCTAATTTTTCTTCCTATTTCAATATTGACAATGGTACTGGAAAAATCAGGGGTATTTATTTACAAGGCAATGAAGCCTGCAGAAATATTTTCACTGCTTGGTTAGCCCCTTTTAAAGACTTAGGAGCAAGCACTGTAACCATCAGCAATACTGGAGGAACCGACCACCAAGCATTTGATGCAGTGGGTTTACCTGGCTTCCAATTTATTCAAGACCCTATTGAATATGATACCAGAACCCACCATAGCAATATGGACGTCTATGACCACTTGATTGAAGCAGACTTAAAACAGATTTCCACCATAGTTGCGGCATTTGTATACAATGCCTCACAAAGGGAGGAAAAACTACCCAGAAAAGATCTTCCAAAACCTAGAGGATTCTAAAATAAGTGAAGAGTGAAGAGTGAAGAGTGAAGAGTGAAGAGTGAAGTGTGAAGAGTGAAGAGTGAAGTGTGAAGAATGAAGAGTAATTTTAATGGTACTGGGTACTGTTTTATAAACTGTGTGAGGGATAAGTTGCGGTGTACCCCAACTTATCCCTCCTATTATTTTTAATAAAACCTAGGCGCAGCATAGGCTAACTCGTTTACTGAGATCAGCGTCCATTCTTCACTCTTCACTTTTATCTCTTCACTTTCCTCCCCTCTCTTCACTTTTATCTCTTCACTTTCTTCTTATCTCTTCACTTTCTTCTTATCTCTTCACTTCTTTTCCACATCGCGCAAGCAATAACAAGGGCTTGTAATCAAGGGCTTATATTTGTTGCCCATGTCTAAAGCCGTTTCCGATACCCCATTAATGCAACAGCACAGGGCCATTAAGCAACAATATCCTGATGCCATTCTTTTGTTTCGCGTAGGCGATTTTTATGAAACTTTTGGAGAAGATGCCATTATAGCTGCTAGGGTTTTGGGCATAACCCTAACAAAAAGAAATAATGGTTCAGCATCGGCAAGTGAATTGGCTGGATTTCCTCATCATGCTTTGGATACCTACTTGCACAAATTGGTGAAAGCGGGTTATAGGGTGGCTATTTGCGATCAATTGGAAGACCCAAAATCAGTTAAGGGAATTGTGAAAAGAGGGGTTACGGAATTGGTGACGCCTGGTATTGCTACTAATGATAAATTATTAGATCAGAATAGTAATAATTTCTTGGCGGCATTACATATACAAGAAGAGCAAATGGGGATTGCCTTTCTAGATATTTCTACAGGTGAATTTTTTGTTGCAGAAGGCAACCCAGAATATATGGATAAACTTTTGCAAAGTTTAAAACCTTCAGAAGTCATATTCCAAAGAAGCCATCAAAAACAGTTCAAAGAATTGTTTGGGCCCAAATTTTACACCTATCATTTAGAGAGTTGGGTCTTTGATGAAAGCTTTGCTACAGAAAGCCTACTCAAACATTTTCAAACCCATTCCTTAAAAGGTTTTGGGATTGAAAAAATGTCTATGGCTATTACTGCTGCAGGTGCCATTTTGTATTATTTAAAACAAACTGAGCATCCACACTTACAACATATCAGCAGTATTCAAAGAATGGAAAGAGAAGACTTTTTGTGGATGGATAGGTTTACCATTCGCAATCTAGAACTCTTACATACTGGTTATGAAAACGGACATTCCTTGATCAAGGTAATGGATAATACCGTGAGTGCTATGGGTGCTAGGCTTTTGCACCGTTGGATGCTTTTTCCGCTAAAAGACCTTACAAAAATCAATGAACGTTTAGACGCAGTAGCAACCTGGATAGTGGCTCCCGATTTGAGAAAATCAATTACGGAATCTATTAAACGCTGTGGCGATGTAGAACGATTGGTGAGCAAGATTCCTTTAAAAAAAATATCGCCCCGCGAAGTATTACAACTTGCCAAGGGGCTAGAACAGATTAGCAATATTCAAAAAGAAGGTGCTGAATTACCCAATAGCTTCTTACAACAAATTGTCAAAAAACTGGATCCCTGCTCAGAAGTCATGGAAAGAATTTTCCGTGAAATTAACGAAGCCCCTCCTGCTGCCGCCAATAAAGGAAATGTATTTAATACTGGTATTCATGAGGAACTAGATGAACTAAGAAATATCGCCTCTGGCGGAAAAGAATTTCTCAATAATATTCAACAAAGAGAGGCCGAACTTACAGGAATCAGTTCCCTGAAAATCAATTTCAACAACGTATTTGGATATTATTTAGAAGTAACCAACTCCCAAAAAAACAAAGTACCAGCTGAGTGGATCCGCAAACAAACATTGGCTAACGCTGAGAGATTTATTACACCAGAATTGAAAACCTATGAAGAAAAAATCATGGGTGCAGAAGATAAAATTCTGGCTATTGAATTGGATTTGTATGACAAGCTACTTCAATATTTGCAAGCCTTTCTTGCTCCCATGCAAATGAATGGTCATTTATTGGCGCATCTAGATTGCTTGATTTGTTTTGCTGAAAATGCCATTCAGAACCAATACAAAAAACCCGAGATGCACAGTGGCGCATTGTTAGAACTCAAAGACAGTAGGCATCCGGTAAT
>CALRXZ020000041.1:0-25709 GCA_943372255.1 Chitinophaga pinensis | reverse complement strand
GGCTAGAACCATATAGCGTATTCTGTTATTTGCGGGATAATTATGGCACTGCCGATTTTAATCAGTGGCCAGCGTATCAACATTATAATGAAACAGAAATTGCTGAATTAATCCAAGAAGGATCAGATGCCTACGAAGGAATTTGTTTGCATTATTTTATACAATACCAACTTCACTTACAACTCAAGTCTGCTACTGAATACGCCCACCAAAATGGTATTATCGTAAAAGGAGATATCCCTATTGGTATTTATCGCTATGGCGCTGACGCTTGGCAACATCCTGAATTGTATCATATGGATATGCAGGCGGGTGCTCCTCCTGATGGTTTTGCCATTAAGGGGCAGAATTGGGGGTTCCCTACCTACAATTGGCAAAAAATGTTGGAGAATGGTTTTGCTTGGTGGAAACAAAGATTTGAGCAAATGCATTACTATTTTGATGCATTTAGAATTGACCATATTCTAGGTTTTTTCAGAATTTGGAGTATTCCAATGGATGCTGTAGAAGGTATTATGGGTTATTTTGTACCTGCAATTCCTATTCATATTAATGAATTTAATAGCAAGCATATTTGGTTTGATTTTTATAGGTATACCAGTCCTTATATCACCGAAAACATTTTGTGGGAAGTATTTGGCTATGACAATGAAACCGTAAAACAACAGTTTCTTGAGAAAGATGGTTATGGTGGGTATAAATTACAACCTGCTTTTAATACTCAACGTAAAGTTGAAGCTCATTTTAAGCCATTAGTCAATGATAGCTATCATCAAAAACTAAAACAAGGGTTGTATGATTTAATTAGCAATGTACTTTTGTTTGAAGTAGAAGGTTCACAAGGTCAGCAATTCCATTGTAGAATAGGAATGGATGCAACCAGCTCTTTCCGCAATTTGGATAGTCATACCCAAACAGAATTAAAGAGTTTATACTTAGATTATTTCTTTAAAAGACAGGACGATTTTTGGAAGCAGGAAGCTATGCAAAAGTTGCCTGCTTTGAAAAGGGTCACTAATATGTTGGTTTGTGGAGAAGATTTGGGAATGGTGCCTTCCTGTGTTCCTGATGTGATGCAACAACTGGGTTTATTGAGTTTAGAAATTCAAAGAATGCCCAAAGATTCTCATAAGCAATTTTTCCATCCAAATGATGCGCCATATTTAAGTGTGGTAACTCCTTCTACACATGATATGAGTACCATTAGAGGTTGGTGGGAAGAAGACAGAACAGCTACCCAACAGTTTTATAATTCGGAATTAGGTCAATGGGGCGAAGCACCTTTTTTCTGTGAAGCTTGGATTAACAAGGCCATTGTTTTGCAACATCTTTATTCTCCAGCTATGTGGAGTGTGTTTCAATTACAAGATCTTCTGGGAATGGATGTTACTCTTAGAAGGGAGAATCCCAATGATGAAAGAATAAATATACCAGCCAACTCACAACATTACTGGAGGTATCGCATGCAAATGACTTTGGAACAACTTATGGAAGCAACTAACTTTAATGAAAGTTTTGCTCAGTCTATACAAGCAAGTGGCAGATAGTTACCTGTTGAATGTATTAAACATCTTGGCATGATATTGCAATATTGGCAAAAGGAACTTCCATTTAAATACCCTTTTACTATTTCAAATGGCAGAACCAAAACCCACCAACCTTCTTTGGTGGTGGCAATTTCAATTGGAAATTTTATAGGCTTTGGAGAAGCTCCATCAATTGCTTATTACAATATTACCGTAGAGCAGATGGTAGCCGATTTGGAATCTAAAAAGCGGATGGTTGAAAAATTTGCACTAACAGATCCTGAAAGATATTGGCATTATTTGCACCATTTGTTTCCAGAAAATCCTTTTTTAGTTTGTGCTTTAGACATGGCAGCTTGGGATTTGTTTGGAAACATGAAAGGAAAAAAATTGTACCAGTTATGGAATACTAATTGGGAAAATACACCAGTTACAGATTATACCATTGGAATAGATAATATTGACAAGATGCTGGTCAAAATGAAAGAGCAGCCCTGGCCTGTATATAAAGTGAAATTGGGTACAGATCAAGATATTGCTATCATCAAGGCGCTAAGAGCTGAAACTGATGCTATTATAAGAGTAGATGCAAATGCTGGTTGGACTTTGGAGGAAGCTAAAGAAAAGATTCCCCAATTGGCAGAGCTTGACGTAGAAATGATAGAACAACCACTCGCCAAAGATAATTGGGAGGGTATGCAAGAACTATATCAAGAATCATCATTGCCTTTATTTGCGGATGAATCTTGTGTATTTGAACAAGACGTGCAGCGCTGTGCCAATCATTTTCATGGAATCAATATCAAATTGACCAAATGTAGCGGACTTACACCCGCAAGAAGAATGATTGAAAAAGGCCGAGAATTAGGTTTGAAAATTATGATGGGTAGTATGAATGAATCTAGTATTGGAGCTGCAGCAGTGGCCAATTTTCTACCTCAATTAGATTACGTTGATATGGATGGTCCCTTATTACTAAGCCAAGATATGGCTACTGGTATTCAATTTGATTTTGGTACTGTAGCATTAGAAGGGGCATCGGGACTAGGAATACGTGTACAATTCTAAAATTGTATATAGTGTAAGTCTTATTTTTAAAGAAGGTACTCTTAGAACTTTTTAAATCTAATTAGCTGTTTTAAAAAAAATAAAGAGGCTGACTCAAAATGTTGAGACAGCCTCTTTTGTTTCATTGGGGTGCCGGGGTTACGGGCCGGTTTATTTTATGATAAACAATAGCATCAGTATTGGGAAATCTGATTCACCATTGGATTCATCTAGTAAGCATACTCCAATTCTTGGAGATTTTTTTGTTCGTTCTTTCTCTGAAATAATAGTTTGGTTAAACCATAAACGGAGAAAAGAATTTGTATACCCACAAACAATTGAAATAAGACAATTGCCATATCATTCATGGTTCTCCATCTTTCAAAATTTGGACTCAATATTGGATAATACCTCCATTCTCTGTTAATAGGGGGGGTATAAGTGTAAATCATCAAAATGCCAATCATTAAAAAAACAGAGCTTAGGATATGCATCCATGAAATGATAATGCTTCTGGTCTCATTTTCTCTGAAGTGTTTGTGGAGTAAATAAGGAACTCCAATCAGGACTATGAAAACAATTGCACTAGTCAAAAAGCTCAACACGTAATACGTGTTTTGAAAGAAGAACAGGACCATTTGTACTGGAGCCGTGTAGCTAGCCAGCCAAGTATATACCATGGGGGTAAGCCACAATATATGTTCTCCACGAACATTGTCTGTGTTTAACATGTGGGTACGTTTGATTTACAATTACGCTGGATTAGGGCGTAGATAGGGATTAATACGTTGATAAAAATAGTAATTAAACAATAGGTTCTTTCTTTTTTTGGTAAAAAACAGTTAAAAACAGCTAAAAATACAAGATAGTTGGTAGGTGAATACAATAAAATTTGAAGATTTTTCGTTTGCGAAGCTTTTTTTTAATGGTTTGGGACTAATTTTTAATGCCAATCTTAGAAAAGGATAGTTTTGTACTCATTTTTTAACTCATGACACCTGAAAGGCTAGCAAAATTTGAATCAGTATTGACAAAAAGGCAATTTAATCTTGCAGTTGTCTTAGAAAATGTAGAAGATCCGCACAATATTTCAGCTGTTATGCGAACCTGTGATGCAGTAGGCATTCAAGATATTTATATTATTACTACCAATATTCCTAAACATCCAAGGTTTGGGCCTAAAAGTAGTAGTAGCGCTGCAAAGTGGTTAACCATTCACCAATTTGATTCTGTGAAAGCCTGTATGAATATGATCCGTCCACTATATCAGACCATACTAACAACCCATCTTTCTTCAGACGCTATTGATTTATATGATATTGATTTTGCTTCTGGTTCCGTAGCACTGGTTTTTGGTAATGAACACGATGGGGTAAGTGAAGAAATGCGCCAGGTGGCAGATGGGAATTTTATCATTCCTCAGGTTGGAATGATTCAAAGCTTGAATATTTCAGTGGCCTGTGCCATAAGTATATATGAAGCGTATAGACAAAAAAATGAAGTGGGACACTATCATCAAAAAAGCGTTTCAGTTCAAAGGGAGGAAGCTATAGTATCCGTATGGAGTAAGAAAAAAGAGAAATTTAGGTTTAAAGATTTAAGGCAATTGAAACGGAAATAATTATTTGGTTTCCTGCTCTAATTTATTTCTTTCAGCAACTTTCTTTTGTAAATAAGTGATACTTACATTGAGCTCAAAACCTATGAGTAAGATGAGTGCATTCAGTTCAATGAGTAACATAATCACTAAGACTGTTCCAATGGAGCCGTATACCTTGTTGTAGCGTCCAAAATGATTGACCCAATAAGAGAATCCAATAGTGGTTGCAAGCGTTAAAAAAGTTGCTAGTAAGGATCCCGGTGAAACCAATTTCCATCTCTTTTCTACCGAAGGTGCAAACTTGTAAATCAAAGAAATTCCCAAGAAAATCAATAAAATAATTACCATCCACCTTGTGTTTTCCCACCAACCCAAATGAACCCGTTTTCGCATGCCAAACAGCCGTTTTAAAACAGATTCCATGGCATCATGTCCCATTAAAAAGAAAACGGCACAAATCACCAACAAAATTAAGATAATGGTTAGTCTAATAGCCCTCCAGCGCTTGTGCATGAAATAGGTCTTGGCGTCAAGGATAGATTTATCAAATGTTCTGATAATTCCCATCATGGCATTGGAAGCATAGAAAATCACCAATAAAAACCCAAAGGAAATTAGGCCACCTTGAGATTTTTCAAAGTAGTCATTTAAAAAATCGGCAATTAATAAATAAGTGTTTTTATTAGGTGTAAGATCTTTGGTAAGAGAGAGAAGTTCATTTTTAAAATCCTCTGAACCAGGTAAATAGGGGATAACAGAAAACAAAAACAAACAGGCAGCCGGTATGGCCATGATTAAGTGAAACGCAATAACTGAAGCACGATCATTAAGTCCAATTCTTCTTACTTGCAAGAAAAAAAACTGTACCACATCATACAAAGGAATACCCTGAAAGCCTGGGATGATAATTTCCTTGCTTTTCCTGATTAAATAACTAACAGGTTTTGAAGTAACAATAATGCGTTCCAGTTTGGTCAATGTGTTTTTGCTTTTTTGGCCATGTAAATATCCAATGCTTTTTGGTATTCCTTAGCATAAGCATCATGTTCTTTGTAATTACTACTAAAATGGTGGTATCCGCTAAAATCGCTTTTGGCAACAAAAAACAAATAGTCGGTTTTAGGGGCATCCAAAACTATATCAATGGTTTTGGGCGATGGGGTACAAATTGGACCAGGAGGTAACCCCTTGAATTTATATGTATTATAGGGAGAAGGGTTGCTTAAATATTTTTCATAAATTCTAGTAAGGGTAAAATCTCGCATGGCAAACTTAATGGTTGGGCATGCCTGAAGGGGCATTTGTTTCTGCAATCGATTAATATAAACACTTGCAATTTTAAATTTATCAGAATCATAATTGGTTTCTTCGTCTACAATGGAAGCCAGAATATAGACTGTTTCTGGTTTGAAACCCATGGCTTCTGCTTTAGCCAAACGATTGTTTTTATTCCAAAACTGATTTTTGGCGTCATAAAGTCTTTGGAAAATTTTGTTCAAAGAACTATTCCAATAAAATAAATAACTGTCCTGAATAATGGTAGTGAAAACTGTTCCAGTATCAACCCCCCATTGTTTTAGGGAGTCAGGGTTGTTTAAATAAGCCAATACTTGTAAGCTGTCTTGGTTAAATTTACTGGCAATTAAATGGGCAAAATCTTCTTTGGTTCTGATTCTATTGATGACCAATTTAATTTCAGCCTGACGACCATTTTTCAACATTCTAGCAACGCTCCAGAGACTTTGACCTTTCAATAACTCATATTTTCCTGCTTTGATTTTACCTTGATTGCCAGAAACTGAAATCAAAAGATCAAGCATCCATGGTTGTTTTAACAGGGATTTCCCTTCCAATGATTCTCCAGGTTTTCCAGATTGAGCATCTTCTGTAGAGAGGGTAAAATATTTATGTGAATCAGGAAAGTCCGTACCGTGGCCAAACACCATCCAAGTGCCAATACCTACTAAAACTATTAGAACCCAGAAAAGGGCGCGAACCAAGGATTTCATTCGTTTAAATTAAATAAAAACCCTGTCTGCAAGGCAGACAGGGTCATAATAATTTTTCAATTAGCTTATTTCTTTCCAGAGTCCGCCTTCATTGGAACGGTATTGGCTGGAGTAGCTGGTGCTGCAGGAGCTGCGCCAGTAGTATTCACTTTTTGTAAAAGAGAATTATCTACGCTGCTAGAAGCGCCACCTTTTAAGAAAAGACTAGAGAACAAAGCCAACAGGGCAATAATACCTGCAAACAGCCAAGTTCCTTTTTCAAGTACATCTGTGGTTTGCTTAACACCCATCAATTGGTTGCTAATGCCGCCTACATTGGCAGATAAGCCACCACCTTTGGGATTCTGAACCAATACCACAAAACCCAAACCTGCACAAGCAAGCACAATCAGAACTAAGAACAAAATGATCATTGTATACCTTTTAAATGTTGAATTTTGGCAGCAAAATAAGCGGATTTTTCAGGATTTAAGAAACTTAATTTGATATAGAGCTGAATTGCCTTGTCAATTTGCCCCTGTTTTTGCAAAACATCCGCCATGGACTCGGTTAAAACCTCTTTGGATTCATTGGAACTGTGGGCTATTAATTCAACCGCTTCCTCTAAATCTTTTCTGGTTCCAAGGTCAACTGGGTTAGGATTTTCAGACTTCATATACTTGAGCCAGTCTGTAAATCTTCTTAAGTGTGTGGTTAATTTGTCTTGAGGAATCTGTGATAAATCTATCTTAATGCCTTGAGACGCAAAATAATCAATGGTATGCATAGGATCTTTGGGTAACCCCAATTGATCCGCATCGGTTACTGGTTTTTTAAAATCGGCCAATTGGCCAGATAATAAACTGGATATTTTGGCATTACTAGCTGCTGTTGCAGCAGTTTCATTGTAGGATTCTAATGGAGATTGTTCGTCATCCTCGTTATCATCAGCTTCATTATTCAATGATTCTGTTAGAGAATTTTCAATATTAATCTCTGGGTAAGCATTCTTTTGAACAACTTGTGCAATTTCAGGCTCAACACCGGATGTTGGTTCTGTTTTTGCTAAAACAATGGGAAGCTCTGGTGCAATTGCACTAATGCCTTCTGGTAAGCTATCAGTAGATTCAACAAATGGTTGTTTATCAATACCCCGCATCATTTCCTTGACCCTTTCAATGGTTGGAATACTAAAGTCATTGGAAATACTATTGCTATTAGCTGCTGGGACAACTGGAATTTCAGGACTACTTGTTGAAGAGGCTTCTAATAATAAAGGATCTGCTGGTAGGTGATCAATTGTCTCAGAAGCTGTAAAATCCGGAATGTTTTCTTTTTGTAAATCAGTAAAATTGGGTTGGTTAGTCTGGTGGATGATGGTTTCTAAGGAGATACCCGCATCAATCATTTCTGATTTTAAAGTATGGCTAATCAGTTGGTAATGAAGCCAATAAGGGTTTGTGAAATACAAATTGGCTTTTTGAGAAGCTGCTTCAAACTGTACTGCGTCAATTGTATGCCATTTTTCTGCCAAGAATAAGTGAACAGGAGCAAAATAGGGGAATTCAGCAGCCATTTGTTTTAACGAGGATTCCTGAATCTTTGAAAGGTCAGACTGTCCGGTTAAATGGAATAATGCTTTTTCCTGAGATGCGTTCATAGGGATAAAAGTACGATTTGATTACCAGTTCGAAAAGATATGGTTAAAAATTTCATCGGTTAAGTTCCTAACCATTTCATCAAGTAACTGTCCTTCTGCTTGTTGAAGTGAAAGATTCGCCGAGAAATCAGCACTTCTACTTACATCAAACTCATCTGTTTTATTTTCCAAAGTCTTTTTCAATGAAACGTGTACAGTTACTGTTAAACGGTTAGTGGTGGCTTGTTGGGCACTTATACCTACTGTTTGAGAAGGGTTATAACCTGTAATGGTTGCTGTTACTTGGTAATGAGCATCATCATTATTGGTTCTAGTAAGCTTGGTGCTATTGGTGATTTTCTGTAACAGCTTATCATAAAGTTTTGGGCTTAATTGTGGGTTTACATAACTGGCTTTATTTTCTATAAAAAACACTTTAATGGTCTTCACCTTGGTATAGTCAATAGACACATCATTCAAAGTATAGATGCCACAACCCGCAAGGCTGAGCAAAAGCAAGCCAAGGAGCAATTTTTTTGAATGGTAAAAAAGAAAACTATTTTTCATGCAAGAAGGTTTGTGTTTAATCTAATCATTCGTCAATATCGTATTCTTTTAATTTCCGATATAGTGTTCTTTCACTGATACCTAGATCAAGTGAGGCATCTCTACGTTTACCTTTGTGTTTTTTCAGTGCTTTTACAATCAATTCTTTTTCCTTATCCATAATATTCAAAGACTCTTCAATTTCCTCATGTTGGTGAATATTGTCTTCACCAAGAATCATGGGTTGTTGATTGTTGTTGATATAATTGGTAGGCAAATTATTGCTAACCGTATTATTTATATTATTAGATGAAGCAACTGGCAGCTCATTGCTGGTATGAAAATCATTTAAGAGGGAGTCCCTAGTAAAACTGGCTGCAGACCCTGCTAAGGAAGGATTTTGCAATATCTCTAAAAACATTTTTTTCAGTTCAGTGACATCTTTTTTCATGTCAAAAAACAACTTGTACAAAATTTCTCGCTCGTTGTTGAATTCTGATGTAGCACCAGGTTGATTGGCCAAAACGGGTAATCTATTCCCATTTTTTTCAGGTAGAAATTTTCTTAACTCTGACCCATTCACTTGCGGGTTAGTACTTAATACAGAAATCTGTTCAGCAATATTCTTTAACTCTCTTACATTTCCTTGCCATCCATGGTTGATGAGCAATTGTTTGGCTTCATCGTCTAATTGAACGGGAATGGTTTTGTATCGCTCAGAGAAATCAACTACAAATTTTCGGAACAGAAGTAACACGTCTTCCTTTCTATCTCTTAAAGAAGGCACCCTTATAGGGACCGTACTTAGTCTATAGTAAAGGTCTTCTCTAAAACGTCCTTTTTGCGTAAATTCCAAAAGCTCTCTATTGGTGGCTGCTATAACCCGTACATCTGTTTTTTGAACTTTGGAGGAGCCCACTCTTATAAATTCACCTGTTTCCAAAACCCTCAAAAGCCTAGCTTGTGTGCCTAAAGGCATTTCTCCAATTTCATCCAAGAAAATGGTACCGCCACTTACTGTTTCAAAATAGCCCTTCCTGCTATCTACTGCTCCCGTAAAAGCGCCTTTTTCGTGACCAAATAATTCTGAGTCAATTGTGCCTTCAGGTATGGCCCCACAGTTTACTGCAATAAATGGATTATGTTTTCTACTTGAGAGCGCATGGATAATCTGAGAAAAAACTTCTTTACCCACACCGCTTTCCCCAACAATGAGCACTGTCAAGTCTGTTGCGGCAACTTGTACCGCGGTATTCAATGCATGATTTAATGCAGTGGCATTGCCTATAATGCCAAACCTGTTTTTGATAGATTGTAAATCCATGGATCTATTTTAAAGGATGTTGCCATCCTGTTTATCAATGTTTGGTTCCAGGAACCGCGGTTCCTAAAAGGGTTCCCTTGGTACAGCTATGAATTTGCACGTCTACATAGTTTCCCATTTGCAAATTCAAGTCTGCCTTTGGAAAAACAGCTACTTTGTTTTGGTCATTTCTGCCCTTCCAGAAATTTATATCCTTTTTACTTTCACCATCAATTAAAATGCGATAGGTTTTGCCTACATCATTTTGGTTACTCTTAAGAGACAATTGGTATTGGGCATCTACAATTTCTTGTAATCGCCTTTTTTTAACCTCTTCTGGTACATCATCTATATACCTTCTTTCAGCAAGGGTGCCAGGTCTTTCACTATAATAATACATATAGGCATAATCAAAAACACTCTCATTCATTATTGAAATGGTCTCTTGGTGTTCCTCTTCTGTTTCTGAACAAAATCCCGCTATAATATCTGTGCTAATACCACAGTCTGGAATAAGTTCTCTTATTCGCTTTACTTTGGCCAAATACCATTCGCGGGTATAAGTCCTATTCATTAACTGTAAAACTCTATTATTACCACTTTGTACAGGTAGGTGAATATAATTGCAGATATTTTTGTACTTGGCAATGGTATGCAAGACTTCGTCAGTAATGTCTTTGGGGTGAGAAGTACTAAATCTAACCCTGAGCAAAGGACTAATCAAGGCAATTTTTTCTAATAAAGCTGCAAATGTGATAGTAATATCATTGACTTCATCAACCCAATAATAACTATCTACATTTTGTCCTAACAGGGTAATTTCTTTGTATCCTTTTTCAAATAAGTCAATGGATTCAGCTAAAATGCTGTGTGCATCACGGCTTCTTTCCCTGCCCCTTGTAAAAGGTACTACGCAAAAGCTACACATATTATTACACCCCCTCATAATAGAGACAAAAGCTGAAACGCCATTGCTATCTAAACGAATAGGAGCAATATCAGCATATGTTTCATCCCTGCTCAATAATACATTCACCGCTTTTTGACCTGTGCTAGCTTCTTCAATTAATAAGGGTAAACTTCTATAGGCATCTGGACCTACCACTAGATCCACTAGTTTTTCTTCTTCCAACAATTTGGCCTTTAATCTTTCAGCCATGCAACCTAAAACGCCAACTAGCATTCCCTTCTTGCTTTCTTTGGCTTTTCTAAATTCGGTCAATCTTTTTCTAATGGTTTGTTCGGCTTTCTCTCTAATGGAACAAGTATTAACCAGAACCAGATCAGCTTCTTCAAATTGGGAAGTTGGACCAAAACCATTTGCTTGAAGAATGGATGCAACTACCTCGCTATCAGAAAAATTCATAGCGCAACCATAGCTCTCTATATAAAAATGCTTTTGATAGATTTTTTCAACGGAGCTAGAGGGTGTAAAAGCTTCACCCTGTCTTTGCTCGTCATGCACTTTACCAGATAAATCCAAGATTTCCATCAATACCCAAATTTAGAGCGCGAAAATACATAAAATCGGGTGTTTAGTGCCAGATTGTCAGCATTGCATTCGTTAAACTTCTCAAGAAGCTTTAAATTAGCGCTTTGAAAAAAAATAGGATGAGAAAATATCTAGTATTTATTGGAGTTTTTTTGGTTTTTATGGCATCTGCACAAGATGTAGTAGTAAATAAATTACGTTCTGAAACTTCTAGAACCATTAAAAAAGAAGCCGATACCACAAAATGGGCTTGGAAAAGGGGAGGACTCTTTTTATTTTCTTTGTCACAGGGCTCTTTGAGTAACTGGGCTGCCGGGGGCGATAATTTTTCATTGGCTGCAAATACCTATTTGAACTATTATATATTCCACCAAAAAGGGCGTAAGGTTTGGGACAATAACATGGACTTGAACCTTGGGTATGTAAATACTTCTAGTTCTGGCGGAAGAAAAAACGATGATAGAATGGATTTTTTAAGCAAGTTTGGTTATAAAATGGATACCACTGGAAAGTGGTTCTTATCTGCATTATTCAATTTTCGATCTCAATTTTTTGATGGATTTAATTATGGAACTACCCCAGCGGAATTATCTTCCAGTTTTATGGCCCCAGGTTATTTTATTTTCTCTTTGGGTTTTGACTATAAACCAAGTACTAAATTATCCGTCTTCATGTCTCCTTTAACGTCTAGGTATACGGTTGTTACCAAGAAAGAATTGTATGAGAAAGGATTGTACGGGGTTCCTAAAGGACAGAAATCTTTAAATGAAATTGGTGCTTTTGTAACAGTCAACTATACTACTACTGTAGCAAAAAACATTGCTTATAAAGGCAGGATGGATTTATTCTCTAATTATAAATTAGACCCACAAAATGTGGATTTGTTCATGACCAATCAATTGGCCTTCAAGATCAATAAGTATTTTTCAGCTACCTATAGTCTTGATTTAATCTATGATGATAACGTAAGATTGTTTGGGCCCAACAACACTTCCCCTGCCTTGCAAACCAAAAGTTTGATAGGCATTGGTTTTCTGAGACCATTAAATGTGATTAGAAAATAAAAGCCGCTTTTATTTCTTGCTCACAATTTTAAGCAAATGCTTGATTTTATTGGATTTATACACTAAATCTTGGTATTCAGTACTCAATAGGGTAACATGCCCCATTTTTCTCCCTGGCTTGGTAATAGCTTTGCCATATAAGTGTACAAATGCATTATCAATTTGTAGGGTTTCATCTAATCCCTCATAAACTGCAGGTCCAGAATGTTCAGGGGCACCCAGCAAATTGACTATCGCCGCAGGCATAATAGCGTCTGTATTTCCAAGTGGATATTGCAAAATAATTCTCCAAAGTTGGTGGTATTGGCTACAATAGTTCCCTTCAATAGTATGGTGTCCACTATTGTGCACCCTTGGGGCTGTTTCATTTACCCATACATTTTGGTCATGGTCAACAAACATTTCAACAGCAAATAATCCTGCACTTTTCAGAGATTTGGCCACTTTTAATGCAATAGCTTCCGCCTTCCACAATACTTTTTCAGGAATTCTTGCTGGAGAAACCTGATAGTCTAAAAGGTTGAGAATTGGATCAAAAACCATTTCTGCTGGTGGGTAAACAGCAGTATCACCCTTGGCATTGACAGCTATAATCAAGGCTAGTTCTTTTTGAATGGGAACCATTTTTTCTAAAACGGAAGGAGCATCAAATCCCTTTTCTAAATCTTCTTTACGTTTAATCACCTGAACTCCTTTTCCGTCATATCCTCCTTCCCCAATTTTATGCACTGCAGGTAAAAAAGCTTCTTTGCTTTTTAATTCTTCTAAACTATTGGTAATCAAATACTCCGGAGAGGGTATTTGATGTTCAGCATAAAATGCTTTTTGGGTTATTTTGTTTTTAATAATGCGGATGGCTGCGGGGCTAGGATAAACTTTCACACCCTGTTTTTCCAAAGTTTCCAGTGCATCTATATTCACTGCTTCAATTTCAATAGTAATAACATCTAATCCCTGACCAAAGGCCAATACTGCATCATAATCTTGAATATTACCTAAATGAAAATGGTGACAGAGATGAGCTGCGGGGCAATTTGGATCATTCTCCAATACATGGGTTTCAACGGTATAATCAGCTGCAGCTTGTAACAACATTCTACCCAATTGACCGCCACCTAAGATGCCTACTTTCATTATTTGATTTTTTGTTAAAATGCTTTGGAAACCGCGAAGATATAGAACCAAAGCAATGCATGCTTGTTTGGTTAACCAAAAAGGGTATTTTTGTAATAATGAGACCTGACTACCCACATAAGGTTTTTGGTGATATCCGTATCAGCTATTGCTTGCTCATGGTTGCCCTAGCCATGGATGCCTTGTTTTAACTATCGCCCAATGGCGAAGGTTTTTGATTAATCTTTCTTTTTATTTTTTAAAACAAACTTCTATGGAAGCTATTCAAGCTATGGTTAATAATGCTATTTCTCAAACTGATTTCTTGCCCTTACAAGGAACAGATTATGTTGAATTCTATGTTGGTAATGCCAAACAAGCAGCGCATTTTTATAAAACTGCTTTTGGATTCCAGTCTTTGGCCTATGCTGGACCAGAAACAGGTATCAAGGATCGGGTTAGTTATGCCGTTCGTCAGCACAAACTCACTTTTGTATTTACTACAGCATTGAGAATAGACAATGAGATTGCACAACATGTTTACCAACATGGTGATGGCATTAAGTTTTTGGCTTTGAAAGTAACTGATGCAAAAGATGCTTGGGAACAAACCACTCATCGTGGCGGTAAATCACATACTGAACCAATGGTATTGGAAGATGCAGACGGTAAAGTGGTGGTTAGTGGCATCCATACTTATGGCGATACAGTACACCTATTTATAGAAAGAATGGATTATCAGGGTGTTTTTTTACCTGGGTTTAAAAAATGGGAATCGGCTTATAATCCAACAGATACGGGATTGTTATATGTAGATCATTGTGTTGGAAATGTGGGATGGAACCAAATGAATAAATGGG
Source organism: Chitinophaga pinensis (assembly GCA_943372255.1). Classification (GTDB taxonomy): domain Bacteria; phylum Bacteroidota; class Bacteroidia; order Chitinophagales; family Chitinophagaceae; genus Sediminibacterium; species Sediminibacterium pinensis_M. The sequence continues at coordinate 11,531 of CALRXZ020000041.1, read as the reverse complement.
TTGATTTCTATGAGCAAGTAATGGGGTTTAGAAATATTCTAACATTTGATGACCAAGATATATCTACCGAATATTCTGCTTTGATGAGTAAGGTAATGAGTAATGGGAATGGCTTTGTCAAATTTCCTATAAACGAACCCGCAGAAGGAAAGAAAAAATCACAAATAGAGGAATATTTAGACTTTTATAATGGTGAAGGTTGCCAGCACGTAGCATTGGCCACTAATGATATTGTCCAAACAGTAACAGAACTTCAAGCTAGGGGTATAGAATTTCTAAAGGTTCCAGGATCCTATTATGACGAGTTATTAGATAGGGTGGGAAGTATTGATGAAGATATTGCACCACTAAAACAATTGGGCATATTGGTAGATAGAGATGAGGAAGGGTATTTGTTGCAAATTTTTACCAAACCTGTGGAAGATAGACCCACTTTGTTTTTTGAGATCATTCAAAGAAAAGGCGCAACAAGTTTTGGAAAAGGAAATTTTAAAGCACTATTTGAAGCTATAGAAAGGGAACAAGACAATAGAGGAAATTTGTAAATAAATACCTATGGTGCATTAGGGTTCATGACTTATTTTTGAAACCATGAAGTTGTTAACCCTATGCACCATTTTTATATTCCAGATTCTGGTTTTGCATGCTCAATCTAGTTTTTGGGAACAACAACAGTCTTATCCCAAAGTAGCTAAAGCAATTAAAACCAGAACAGATTCGATCAAAACTCAGTTTAAGAAAGCGGGTTTGGAATTTCCTCCCAAACAAATATATATAAGAAGTTTTAAATATGATTCTCAGCTAGAAGTTTGGGTAAAGTCAGGAAATAATCCTCAATTCAAATTATTTAAGACCTATCCAGTTTGTGCTCTCTCTGGGACCATGGGACCCAAGCGTATGGATGGTGATTATCAAGTTCCTGAAGGATGTTATTTTATTAGATCTTTCAATCCATTGAGCAATTATCATTTATCTCTTAAGCTGAATTATCCCAATGCTTCTGACAAATTGTTAAGTGATTCAATAAAACCAGGATCTGATATTTATATTCATGGAGGATGTTTAACTCAAGGTTGTATTCCTATTAAAGATATTCCAATGGAAGAACTCTATGTCTTGGCTGCATACGCACAATCTCAAGGACAGGATTTTATACCGGTACATATTTTTCCAATCAATTACAATCAAGAAAATAGCAGGAAGTTTCTTAAAAGAAGTAGCCGTGATGATCCAGAATATCGTGTATTTACAGATAGAATGAGGGATGTTTTTAACCATTTTCAGGCTCATTATCAATTGCCAATTGTAGGCATTAATCAAAAAGGTGAATATCGGATTTATTGAAAAACTAGCTCTCTATAACGATTTTATTGTATTTTCAGGGCTCTGTAACCTCTAAGAAACTTGATAATAGCAATGAAAAAGCTTAGACTTTCTATTTCTAATATCATCCTAATCATCATATGTCTGGTGGTTTTGGTGTCAGTATTGGTATTAAATGCTGTCAATTCCAAAAGCCTGATTTCTTTAAGACAATCTATTGATACACTGGTTATTCAGAACCCAAGTATTGGACTTTTACAAGAAACCGATAAACAATTATCAGTTGCTGAGAACAATTATCGGATTTATTTAAGCACTTATGATTCAACACGTAAAAATGCTTTTTTAGCTGGGTTGAGTGAAATATCTTTTAACCTACAACAGATAATGACTGGCGTTGATAGCGCCGATGTCAAAGAAATAGTGGCAGGCTTGGACAAGAAAATTGAGTTGGCTGATATGATTGCCCAATTGAAGAAAATTGCTGATTCTGTTTCAACTTCTACCAAATCAGGTTATAGAACACAGTTTGTTCAAATTAACCAGCCCATTCAAATCAAACGAATTGATAAGTCTATTTTAGAAGGATTTGTCATCAATAGGGTAGATACTTTAAAGTCAGCACCTAAGAAGAAGAAGGGTTTCTTCAAAAAATTAGGAGAGTTATTTACCAATAAAGAAGAAGCTGCTGCTCCATTAGAATACGCCAAAGGTGGCATAACCCAAGCTGGAAAAACATTGGATTCTGCAAAAACTGAAATATCTTCTTTGGATTCATCCATTAATCAATTATCGGATGAAATTCAGCAGTTTTACCAAGGAAAAGTAAACGAAGAATTTAATGTTCGTAAAAGGCTTAATGAGAGTGAAAAAGTATTAGCAGAAACCAACCTTAGTATTATTGCTCAAATTGATGCTGCTTTGGAAGGCTTGTTGCAAAAAGAATTGTCTGCTAGAAAGCAACATCTTGAAAATGCATTAGCTACTTCCTTAGATGCTAGAAATTCTATAGAGAAATTTTCATGGGGATCTTTAGTCATTATTTTGGTAATAATAGTGCTATTAGTGTTCAATATTATCAGACTCGTTAAATATGAAACCCAGTTGATTGAAGCTAGGGAGAATGCAGAGAAAATGACTCAGATGAAGAGTAGGTTCTTGAGCAATATGAGTCATGAAATTCGATCACCGCTCACTTCCATTATGGGATTCACAGATATTATTGACAGAATGGAGTCTGACCCCGAAAAGAAGAAGTATATACAAGCTATTAAAACCAGTTCTGACCACTTGCTTCATACTGTAAACGATGTTTTGGATTTTTCAAAATTGGACGCTGGAAAGCTAAGATTAGAGCAACATCCTTTTAATATTTCCGAAGCCATAGGAGAGGTAGCATTTGCATTTAGTGCGGCGGCGGCTGAAAAAGGTATTCAAATCAAAGAAGAATTGTCCCTTCCTAAAGACTTAATAGTTATTGGAGACAAATTCCGCTTAAAACAAATTTTGTTCAACCTGACTAGCAATGCCATTAAATTCACGGAGCAAGGTGCAGTAACCATTTCAGCAGCCACTATCCATAAGAATGGTCAGCAAGTTGCTTTAAAAATTCATGTGGTGGATTCTGGAATTGGTATTCCAGAAGATAAGCTAGACAGCATTTTTGAGGAGTTTACACAAGTGACTTCTGCAGACCAAAGTATAGAATCAAGACGTGCTATCAGAGGCACAGGTTTAGGTCTACCCATTTGTAAAATGTTAGCTGAATTACAAGGTGGTACCATAGAAGTGTCTAGTAAGTTAAATGTGGGTTCTGATTTTGCTGTATCACTAGTTTACCAAGTTGATCAAGAACAACTAGTTATTGAGCCAATACCGTCTAATAACAATGGTCTGTTATTGTATACAGATATGTTACACAAAAAAGCCTTGGTTATAGAAGATAATGACATGAATGCCATGTTGTTGGGATTGTTACTTAAGAAGCAAAACCTTTCTTATGACCTTGCCAAGGACGGACAAACTGGTTGGCAAATGTTTAACGATAATAAATATGATATTGTCTTAACCGATATTAATGTTCCTAAATTAACAGGAGACCAATTAGCAACAGCCATTAGAAATCATCCAAATGGTAAAGCAAGTATGCCAGTAGTGGCATTAACCGCTACAATTTTACAAGATGACTTAGAAGCTTATAGAAAAGCAGGCATTACTGATGTTTTGGTAAAACCATTCAAAGAATCAGAGCTTAAGATCATGCTACAAAAACACCTGTTTTCAAAGTCTTAATGCCTTAATACAAAAATTGTAAAGTTTCTCTAGATTGTTGTTGTAAAACAGCTTTTTTACCTGCTAAGTGCTTATCAATTGTGGCAGCAGTATAGTGGCGGATTGTTAAAAGTGTCAATCCTTTTTCTACTTGTACGTCAAAAATACCACTTGCAGCTTGGGCCAATCTGCTTATTTTCTCCGGTTGATCGTCAAGGCTAATCATTAAAGAGATTGCCCCGGTTTGCATCAAATTGGGTTTCAAATGCATGGTTTCCATTAAACCATATAATTCCCTCATATGGTGATCTCCCACAAAAGAAAAATCAATAGTAGTCATTGTGACCAAGACCTGCTTGGGTTTTAAAACTATAATAGGAGGTAAGTCCTTAATCTGTTTGTTGTGGATTTGAGTTCCAGCTAAATTATTATCTAAAAAGCATTTAACCAATAAGGGGATTCCTTTGTTTTGAAGTGGTTTAATTGTCTTAGGGTGTATTACCTGTGCACCATAATAAGCCATTTCAATTACTTCTGTGTAATTTAAAATAGGAATGGTTACAGCATCAGGAAAAGCTTTAGGGTCAGCATTCATCACAGCTGCAACATCTTTCCAAATGGTTAAACTATCTGCATCTAAAATATTGGCAAAAATGGCAGCAGTATAATCACTTCCTTCTCTGCCTAGGGTACTGCTTTCATTGTCATCTGTTGCTCCAATAAACCCTTGTGTTATAAGTAAATTTGCAGAATTTCCCAATCCTTGGTTCATCAATCTTTGTATCTTTTCTGTACTGATTTCCCAGTTGATATTGGCGTCTCTAAAATTGTTATCTGTTCTAATTAAATCTCTTACGTCTACCCATTTATTTAAGATGCCATTCTCATTAAAATAATGACTTAGGATACAGGTACTCAATAATTCACCTAAACAAACTACTTGATCATAATAGTAGTCAAAATCCCTAACGGGCTTATCGTGCAAAAGCCATTCAATCTCTGTGAAAAAATCTGCTAATTGAGTTTCGCAATTTGTATAACCATTGGTCATTAATTGCTGTGCAATAGATAAATGATTGGTTTTAATTTCATGGAAAAGCGTTAATGCTGTTTCCCTATTACCTTCAAAAAAAGCTTCGGCCACTTTTTCCAAAGCATTGGTGGTTTTGCCCATGGCAGAAATAATTACTACCAATTGGTCTTCTTTGAATTCCTGTAAAATAGGTCCCAGATTTTTGATTCTTTCAATGCTATTGACACTAGCGCCACCAAATTTGAAAACTTTCATTAGTTCCTTGAATTTTATATATGCAAATATAAGCTAGATCAAAAGCCCCATTCCTCAAAAAATGACTAGTTTTTGGGAAGCCCTTGTTATCTTTATACAAATAGGCAAACTTATGATCATCAATAGAAACATACTGACTCTGGACGAGTTCACCATCCAGCAGATGCGTCAGTTCCCTAATGCAACAGGTGAGCTTAGTTCATTGTTAAGAGACATTGGTTTGGCGGCAAAAAGAGTGAATGTAGAGGTAAACAAAGCGGGATTGGTTGACATATTGGGTGATGCGGGTAGTACCAATGTTCAGGGTGAAGACGTAAAAAAATTGGATATCTATGCCAATAATCAATTTATGGGTGTTTTAAAACACGGGATTAGTTGCGCTGGAATTGGTAGTGAAGAAATGGACGATTTTGTAGTTTTTGACGATGAAGTAAGTAATAATAGCAAGTATGTGGTCTTGTTTGATCCTTTAGATGGGAGTGGCAATATTGATGTAAATGTTTCTATTGGAACCATTTTTAGTGTTTACAAACGCGTTAGTCAATTAGGAACTCCATGTACCAAGGAAGACTTTCTGCAACCTGGCATCAAACAAGTGGCTGCCGGCTATGTAATTTATGGTTCAAGTACCATGATGGTATATGCTACAAGAAGGGGTGTAAACGGATTTACGCTTGATCCTTCTATTGGAGAATTCTCTTTAAGTCATCCAAATATTCAATGTCCACCCGATGGTAAATTTTATTCTGTAAACCACGGAAATTTCTTTCAATACAAAGAGGGTGTAAGAGAATACATTAATGGATGTCAGAAAAAAACAAAAGAAACTGGTGGCCCATATACCCAGCGATACATTGGCAGTATGGTAGCAGATGTACACCGCAACCTGATTAAAGGAGGGATTTTTATGTATCCAGGAACATTGGATAAACCTCTTGGTAAACTCAGGTTATTATATGAAGCCAATCCATTTGCATTTATTTTAGAAGTAGCAGGTGGAAAAGCAACCAATGGAGAACAAAGAATTTTAGAAATTCAACCAACAAAATTGCACGAAAGAACAGCATTGTTTATTGGCAGCAAAAATATGATGGATGAGTTGGAAACCTTTTTAAATCCTAGTGCATGAAATGGATAGGCTTATTGCTATTAGCAATCTCTTTGCAATCAAATGTTTTTGGGCAACCACCAAGCCCTGAGTCTATGCAATTCTATTACAATCCTAATGGGGTCTCGTTTATTCCAGCCCTAAGTAAACCTGGATTAATTTATAATGGACAATTGTATAATGGCAAAAGAAGATTGGATTATTTAATGGCGTCCTTAAATAATCCTCATTATACCATATACTATGACCAGTATCGTTCTAATAGAACATGGGCTGGTATTATTACAGTTTTAGGCACGGCCACTTCTATAGTGGGTTTAATTGGTACTAATGGAAGTAGAAATATTAATTGGTATTTATTGGGTGGGGGGCTAATTCTTAACGGTACAGCTGCCGTGTTAAATACCATTGCAGCTCAGCAATTAAGAACCATTGCCATATTAATGGATCAAGAACAAAAATCAAAAGGCCTACTAAAATCGCCCAATAATTTGGGTATCAGTATTCCTTTCAAATAAGCTATATGGGTAAGATCATCATTTCAGTCAAAGATTTACACAAGCAATACGGGGATTTTGAAGCTGTAAAAGGTATCAGTTTTGAAGTGGAAGAGGGAGAAATCTTTGGATTATTAGGCCCCAATGGTGCAGGCAAATCCACTACTTTAGAAATTATTGAAACCCTGCGCAATAAGACAAGTGGAACGGTAATTGTAGATGGATTGAATTTAGACCAGTCTCCCAATGAGATTAAAAAGATTATTGGAGTGCAGCTACAAACTTCTGGTTATTACCCTAGTTTAAACTTAACAGAACTGATTCAATTATTTGCGGGTTTATACAATGAAACTGTAGATAGTATGGCTTTATTGGATACGGTGAATCTTAGGGAAAAAGCTAAAGCCAAATATAAGGAACTCAGTGGGGGGCAAAAACAAAGGTTCTCTATAGCTACTACCTTAATTAATCAACCTAAGATTATATTCTTAGATGAACCCACAACAGGCTTGGATCCACAAGCCAGACGAAACCTTTGGGAATTAATTAAAGACATTCGTGCTAAGGGTACTACCGTTATTATAACCACCCATTATATGGATGAGGCGGAAGTATTGTGCGACCGTGTGGCCATTATTGATTCCGGAAAAATTATTGCGCTCAACTCTCCAGATAAGTTAATTGATGAATTGGTTGCTACAGGATTTGAAAGACCCAAAGAAGTGAAAAAAGCCAATTTGGAAGATGTGTTTATTGCTATGACGGGGCATGAACTTAAAGGGGAGTGAGGAAGAAAGTGAAGAGTGAAGAATGAAGAATGAAGAAGAAAGTGAAGAGATAAAAGTGAAGAGTGAAGAGTGAAGAGTGCAGTTAGATCCGTCGAATAGAAATTACAATTTGTATAAAATAATTCAAAATAGATACCTATGTCAAATGACCCACGTTATCCTATTGGAAAATATGAACCAAAGCCTTATTCTGAAGAGCAGAAACAAGCTTGGTTATTAGACCTACAATTTCTGCCAGAAGCTTTAGAGCGGGCCATTAACAATTTAGACGAGTCACAATTAAATACCCCCTACAGAGATGGTGGTTGGACGGTAAAGCAATTGGTTCACCATGTTGCAGATAGCCATATGAATGCCTATATCCGTTTTAAATTAGGATTAACAGAAGACAAACCTACCATCAAGCCATATGAAGAACAGGATTGGGCTTTGTTGGCAGACAATGACTTAGTACCCATTAATGTCTCACTTACTTTATTACACGCTCTGCACCTAAGATGGGTAGCAACTATCAAAGACTTAACAGAAGAACAATGGAATAGGTTGGTGGTGCATCCGGCAGCAAACAGAGAAATGAGTATCTGGTTTTTACTGGGGCTATATGCATGGCATGGAAATCACCACGTGGCACATATAACAACACTGAGAGAAAACAAACAATGGTAATGGAGAAAAATCTGGATTGGAAACTCATTAAACGTGAACAACTCTTTAAAGACAAATGGGCCGATATAAGAATTGATACTTGTGAAAAAGCAGATGGTTCTATTATTTCCCCTTTTTACACCTATGCTTTTCCTGATTTCGCTTCTGCGCTGGCATTTACCAAAGACGGCCAAGTGATTTTGGAAAGAATTTATAGACATGGCATAGAACAAACAGATTTTGAACTACCCGGTGGATGTGTAGATTCTACAGATCTAACATTAGAAGCAGCCATGGCAAGAGAACTATTAGAAGAAACAGGATATAGATTTGAAAGCATAGAATACTTAGGAAAAGTAGCGCATAACCCATCTATTCACAACAATTACATGCACATGTTTTTGGCAAAAGGTGGGGAGTTTGATCCTACCCATCCCTTGGATTTGGAAGAAGGTGTAGAAGTGGTTTTGAAGAGTTTGGATCAAGTATTGGAATTATTAGATCAACGTAAGTTTATGCAAGCCATGCAAGTAAGCACTTTGCATTATGCCTTGTTAAAAATGGGAAAACTGGGATTCAAATAATTGTGTAAATCTGAGAAAATGGATTGGAAAATATTAGACTCTAACTATGTTTATCAGGATCGTTGGTTTAGGGCCAGGGCCGATAAATGTTTGTTGCCTGATGGTAGAATAATGGAACCTTATTATGTGATTGAATTGCCCGATTGGACCAATATGATCATCATTACCAAGGATGAAAAAATGGTATTGGTGAGACAATATAGACACGCAAAAGGAACTGCAACACTTGAATTGCCTGGTGGTATTTTAGAGGAAGGGGAGGAGCCAATTGATTCGGCTATAAGGGAAATGAGAGAAGAAACTGGGTATGTTTCAACGCAGGTTGAATTCCTATTTAAAATCTCTCCTAACCCAGCCATTAATAATAATACCGCATATTTTTTCTTAGCTACCAATGCAGAAAAATTAGCCGAGACAAGTTTTGATCCTTATGAAGATTTAATTGTTGAAACCTACGGTAAAGCAGAATTAATCAAACTCCTTGAAGATAATGCTTTGCAACATGGGGTTCAATTAGGAGCCATTTATCAGGCGATGATTCGTTTGGGATGGTTGAGTAAATAATTTTTAAAGAATTTCAGCAACTACAAAAACACTACCACAAACAAGGATTAAATCAGCTTTATATGCGTGTTTTTTAGCAGCATTAAAAGCAGAAATAACAGTAGGATATGCATTCCCGATTAAACCATGAGAGGCCGCTTGCTGCTGAAGCAATGTCTGATCCAAAGCCCTTGGAATGGCTGCTTTGGTAAAATAGTAAGTAGCATGTTTGGGAAGCAATTGAAGGGCTTTGTCAATTTCTTTATCCTTTACCATGCCCATGACAATATGGATGGTTTGTTTGCCAGTTAATTCAATTTGCTTTACTATTTCTTTAATCCCGTCTTCATTATGTCCCACATCCAAAACGGTTAAGGGATGTTCAGCAATTACTTCCCACCTTCCGTGTAAACCCGTCAACTTTTTAACCTGTTTCAATGCATGTAAAACGGTTTGATGATCCAATGTCCAGCCCTGTAGTACCAACTGTTCTACTGCTGTTAAAACGGTTAATAAGTTTTTGGATTGGTAATAACCTGGTAAATCCAATTCGTATTGAAGCTGTTCTTGATTAATCAGTTTTGCAACAGTTACCATTAGATGACCAGCCTTGGTTTCAAAATCTGTTACTTGAAAATGCGCTTTGGCAAAATGTATAGGAGCTTTGCAGGATAAAGCTTTGGCTAAAAAAACGGGTTTTGTTTCTGATAGTGTTTCACCAATGACAACAGGTTTGTTTGGTTTAATAATACCTGCTTTCTCAAAAGCAATTTCTTCTAAACGATTGCCCAATAAGTTCATGTGGTCATACCCAATATTGGTAATCACTGATAATTCTGGGTTTATAATATTGGTGCTATCCAACCTGCCTCCAAGACCTACTTCAATAATGGCAATATCAACTTGCTGTTTTGCAAAATAGTCAAATGCCATAGCCACAGTGATTTCAAAAAAAGAGGGTGAGATCTCTTGGATTTTGGGTTCAATATTATGGGTAAATGAAACCACAAACTCCTCAGAACATACCTGCCCATTAACTTTAATGCGCTCTCTAAAGTCTTTCAAATGAGGAGAAGTGTATAATCCAGTTTTATAACCTGCCGCTTGAAAAATAGCAGCCAACATATGACTGGTAGAACCCTTGCCATTGGTGCCAGCAACATGTATGGTTTTAAATTGATGTTGCGGGTTTCCTATAAATGCACAAAGTGAGATTGTATTGTGTAAGTCTTTTTTATAGGCAGACTCTCCCAATTTGCTAAACATGGGTAAAGCACTAAACAAGTAGTCAAGTGTTTGGGAATAGGTCTTCATCAACTGCAAATTAGAAAAGAAAACTTAACCACGAAGCTTGAAGCTAAAAACCAATATTCCTTCTTGCTCGCTATCTTTACCAGCATTGAGTTTGAGGGTTTTGGCTTTTTTTAAAGCAATATTTCTAATGGTCTGATTAGTGGTAGTAGTGCCTTTAGGATTAATACTGGCAGCCAAAACATTGCCATTTTGGTCAACGGTAATATTCACAGCTACTTTGGCATTTTCATTAAAATCGTCTTCAAAGCTAGGAAGCTTGGTAATCCTCCTTCCATCTAGTCCACTTCTAATACTAACACCATTACCTGCGCCGCCATTACCACTTGCGGCATTACCTTGATAGCTATCTGAGTTGGGATTCCCATTGGGGTTACCTTGGTCACCCTTTCCTCCAGCAATACCTTGATTCTTTACCCCATTATAACTATCAGCATTATTACCACTGCTATTGGTACTAGTACCACCTTTGAATAAAGCTTTGGGTTTAGGTGGTGCTGTAACAGGTGTTGCTACCGTCTCCGTTTTTTTGAGCGAAGGTTTAGCTTCTACTGTAGTTTTTTCAATTGGTTTAGGAGTAGTTTTTTTAGACAGATTAACAGCTTCATCACCTGTTTCATCAGCTAGAATTTCTTTGGTATTAACCGGTTGATTACTTGGCGGTGGACTGGGATTAGTCTGGTCTTGGGTTAGTGAAGGTTGACCTGGAATCTCTGGAGCAATATCGCCCAAGCCGGTTTCACTATTGCCCAGATTTACTTCAATGCCTTCACCCGATTCAGGAATTGGAATCTGTGGTAAAGTCCATTGCAGAAAAAAGAAAGTCAAGAACATCAATAAGCAAATCAGCAAAGTAATAATGCTGGCTTTGATGTTTTTTTCTTTTTCAAAACTGAGCTGCATGGTACGGGCATTGTTCATAACAAATGTATCGGTAATCCCATGTATTTGGTTCAATGTTGAAAATTACGGCAGTATTGCTAGCTTATTCCACTTATCCACCTAAATAAAGGTTAATTCCAGATTAGTGTTTCCAAAAAACGTCATAAGAAAAGCGGATTAGCGTTCCCATAACTACTAATAGAAAGAAAATCCTGATAAAACGGTTGCCTTTGGCGATGGCCATTTTAGCGCCTAAAAACCCACCAATGGCATTGCAAATAGCCATGGGGA
>CALRXZ020000040.1:0-25898 GCA_943372255.1 Chitinophaga pinensis | reverse complement strand
TGTCTTACAAATTTAAATCCATCTTCAAATTTAAAGTAAGTTATCAATTCTAATGATGGGCAACATCCAGGATCTCCTGCTTTAAGGCATTGTGTTTCACCAACCAATTTCCCATTTTCAATTTTTGCAGGAAAGAATCTACCAGTAGTATCTGATATTTTTCCGCAAATTCCTAAACTATGAATAGTATGTTTTTCAAAATATTCAAGCTTTTTATTTTTAGTAATATAGCAATAAATATCTAATCTGGGTCTACTCCCTTGATTGTAATAAACACTGACAATTAAATCGTTGCAACTATCATTATTCAAATCTCCTTCTATAAAATCTTTATACTCAGGAATGATAGTTTCAGGTGCAAAAGAAGGTTCATTATTTGCATCAAAATACCTCAATTTTATAGACCCATTACTCGAATCAACTACTAAATGATGAGCCCCATAATCCATTAGTTCATTCTGATATTTTTTAAAATATTGCAAAAACAAAGTATCCCTGATTGCTTTTTTAGTTTGTTTGTCAACAACTTGCACATTTGTTTTAATCTTATTTTCAGATTGCTGTTTATTAGAATGCTTCTTTTGTGCAGATAACTTGTTGGTAAAACAAATAATAAATACGAAAGCAATAGTAATTATTGTAAGAAACCTAAATTTCATACTTTTTGATTTTAAAATCAAATATAAAGCTTGTATGAATTTGGCAATAAGGTATAATATTTCAAGCTTGTTTCATCTAGGCTGGAAAACATCACTGGGCTTTTGTTTGGTAACTTGTACTTTTATATCTTTAATAAGAAGCGATTCCGAGCTAGATAAGTGATAAATTCCAGCCATGTAGCAACCTACTCCATTTGATGACAATTTAGTGTAACACGCTTGAATTTAGAATAACCTATTTAATACTAAGATTAAATAAATCAATATATTCAACCTATAAAATGAATCAATTTTTAGTTTGCTTTATATCAGGCGCAAGCATTTTACTTGGCTTTTTACTTTTTTTTCACCCTTTGCAACAAAATGTAAAAGCCAATAAGTGGCTTGGTTTATTTGTATTCTCAATAGGCTTTGCATTTATTGGATCCTATTTATTTATTTCAGATACTACTGCATCAAATAGCTTTCTATTTAAGTGTACTAATACAGTTCAATTTCTACTTGCACCAAGTTTTCTTTTGAGTATTCTGAGTTTCACCAATCCAAACAATACAATTGACAAAATCAATTGGATCCATTTTGTACCATTTCTTATTTATGCTTTTGTAGAACATTTTTTAAATTATCAGCAAGTAAGCATTTCTACTTACAGCATTTTTACCATTAATGAGGACCTACCTTTTTTGGTAAGAAATATTTTACCCTTAATCATGTTGCCATACTTAGTATATGCTTATATATTGCTAAAAAAGCATCAGGTTAATATGAAACAATTAGTTTCTAACATGAAGCCAATTAACTTAGATTGGCTAATAAAGTTTTTGAACATCGTTTCAATTATTTTAATTATTTGGCTGAATGATGCATTATTTGGGTTCCCGTATATTACTGAAGCAACAAATATTGTTTATGCCATTTGTGTGTTCTTCCTAGCCTATTATGCCATCCAGCAAAAAACAATTTTCGCTTTTAAGCAAACCGATATTGACGAAATTGTTGACTTATTTGATAATGACAATAAAATAAGCGCAACAAATGACTTAGCCTTCTATCAAACTGTTGATAAAGAGTCAGTTACAATAGAAAAGCCGAAAATAAAGCGGCTTAGCGATTCCCAAATGGAGCACTTATCCATACATCTAACCGCTCTAATGGAAAAGGAAAAGATGTATTTAGACAATGACTTGAACTTACCTATCCTAGCCGAAAAATTGGGTATCGGCATACATGAAGCCTCTTTTTTAATTAACGAAACCGCCGGAGACAACTTCTATAACTATATCAATAAGTACAGAGTAGAGGAAGCAAAAAGGTTATTGGCCTCCACAAAAATGGAGCAACTGAATATTTTAGGTATCGCTTTTGCCTCTGGTTTCAACTCTAAAACCACCTTTAATACCACATTTAAGCGTGTTGTTGGTATTTCTCCATCCCAATTCAGCAAAGAACAAAAAATATAGCCCCAAATAGGTTCGGCTGGATAAATCCGAACATTTACGGGTAATCAGGCCAATATTTTTGAGCATTATTTAATCAAAACATTAAAAATGCTACAATCTAATCGTTTACTGAAATACGCTTTTTTGGTCTTTTTTTGGGCAATCTCCCTTTTTGTAAATGCCTGCACCATTTTTATGGCCAACGATGGTAAAAATGTCTGGATAGGTAATAATGAGGATGAAGTACAAAGTACAAAATACAGAATCTGGTTCTATCCAGCTCAAAAGGGCAATTATGGCTATGCTATCTGGACAGATTTAAACATTAAACTTTTTTCGTCCATTAATCTTAAAATGCTTTCCTACTTAAACCCTCAAGGTGGTTTAAATGAGCATGGATTGTTTTTAGATTATACTGCCATTGATGCAATTCCCATTGTAAAAGATGCTAATAAAGAAGATAGAAAAAAGCAATTGGCCACTGATCTGTTAAAAAACTGTAAAACGGTTGATGAAGCCCTGGTATATTTAAGCAAATTCAATTTAATCAACCTGAATGCTGCTCAATTATTTATTGGCGATGCAACCGGCAATTATGCAACAGTTACTGGAGGCTATGTAGTTAAAAAAACGAATACCAATTTTGCACTTACCAACTACAGCATTAACAATGAACATAAGGAAGCCTGCCATAGAAGAGATGTTGCTACCCATTATTTAAACCAAGGAACCAATTTTCAGTTAGGGGATATTACTAAAATACTAGAAAAATCTGCACAAGGATTTCCATACAAATATACTACCAACGTATCCATGGCAGTGAACTTAAAAACCACTACTATTAATTTGTATTACAAACAGGATTTTACAACTGTTGCTAGTTTATCCTTGGCAGAAGAATTAAAAAAAGGTAAACATCATCAAGACATGGAAACCTTTTTTCCGGAAAATATTACTCCTGTTCTGGAAAATACCTATAAAAAAAGAGGCATCACTTCAACTATTGCACAGTATAAAAAATTACGTGAATCCTCTTTAAACAAGTATAATTTCAAGAACGATGATGCCCTAAACCTTGCTATTAGTTGGATTGAAAAAGGGGAAAATGAAGATGCCTTAGAACTTTTAAACTGTTTATACGAATATGATACAACCAAAACCACTATTCAAACATGGATAGCTGTTGCATACAGAAAGATGAATAAAATAGAAGAAAGCAATAATTTTTTTGAGAAAGCTTTAAGGCAAAATCCTAACGACTATTTAGCAACCCTTTGGGGCAAACAAGAAGCTGGTAAAATAACTTTTAAATTAACTGATTTTGAAGCTGCTGAACGTGTATGGCTTGTTGGTGACTTTACAAATGGATTAAAGAATCCTATAAAAATGCGAAAAGAAAATGGCTATTGGACTTGTGAAGCTATTTTGCCCAAGGGCGATGTGACTTATAGGTTTGTTGTTAACAAATCCTATTATGTTGATAGCAAAAACGTTTTACATGTAGGTAAAGACGAAAATACGCTTTCGAAAATGTATGTGTGGTAATTAAATATTCAGGCACAATAAAATACTGGATGTACAACTAACTTTGATAAAAATGACAGAGAATTTTTAAACTTATTGACAGCTATGCAAAACTTACAGAAAGTGATACTGAATTATGCAAACAATACTTTGAATTAACATCATTTCCAAAGAACTACATTACCGAAGAGGAAAACAAAATACCATCACACTTATATTTTATCATCAAAGGCTTTATACGTTTGTTCTATATTGATCGCAACTTTAAATTTTATTTATAAATTCATCTTTAGATACAAGGAGCCAGACAGAGAATACCTCAGTATGGCAAGCTCTGCACTTTAATTAAAATATTTTCAAATGAAATATGCTGTTTTGTCTGTTGTATTTACTACCTATATGGTCATGGCCTGGGGGCAGGTTAAAGTTTCAGCTGAAAATGTTTTGATTAGCACTGATAACAAACCCACTAGCGTTAGTATTGGTGAAAAAAAAGAATTACAGGTAAATGTTTCTCCTTCAGATTTACAAAAATTTATAAAAAGAGGATGGGTACTCTATAGCGACTTTGGAGCCAAGGGAGATGGGAAAACCGATGATATAGACCAAATAGCTGGAACACACGCGGTGGCCAATCAGCATGGACTATCGGTGAAAGCAGATGAGGGCGCTACTTATTATATTAGCGGAAAAGAACGTACAGCTATCATCCGCACAAACACTGATTTTGGAACAGCTACTTTTATCATTGACGATACTGAAGTTGAAAAGAATACTGCATCCGTTTTTATGGTTGGTTCTGGATTGCAACCCATCAAAATTGCCAATATTGCTTCACTAAAGCGGAACCAGCAGAAAATTGAGCAATCGTTTCCCAGCGCATGCCTAATCACTGTTACCAATTCAAAAGTCAAACGCTATATACGTTTTGGGCTGAACCAAAATAATGGAGCATCGCAAACCGATATTTTCCTGGTTGATAAAAAAGGCAATGTAGATATGAACGCCCCAATTGTTTGGGACTTTAATCAGATTACTGATATCACTGCATTGCCCATTGATGAAACCACACTTAGCATTACGGGTGGCCGCTTTACTACAATTGCCAATAAGGTTGAATCAAAGTATAGTTATTATAATCGCAATATCGCCATTAGGCGATCCAATGTTATAGTAAAGGGGCTTGAACACCATATAACCGGAGAAGGAGAGCATGGTGCACCTTATGGAGGTTTTATTAATATTGGCGATTGCGCATTTGTAACCATTAGGAACACCCTACTTTCCGGACATAAAACATATGAAACCATTGGCGCAACAGGAAAGCCGGTTTCAATGGGTACTTATGATATTTCAGTGAATCGCGCACTCAATGTATCATTTGTAAACTGTAAACAGACAAATGATATCAACAATAAAACTTATTGGGGAATCATGGGCTCCAATTTTAGTAAAAACTTATTGTATGATTCATGCATCTTTTCCCGTTTTGATGCCCATATGGGAGTTGCCAACGCTACCATCCGAAATTCTACTCTTGGTCATATGGGTATTAATGCTATTGGCAGTGGTCTGCTAACAGTTGAGAATTGCACCATCAATGGAAACTCATTGATTAATTTACGTCCTGATTATGGCAGTACATGGCAGGGAGATGTATTGATTCGCAATTGTGTTTTTGTGCCTGGTGGCGGAAAATCCATCATTGGCAATCTAATTGGCGGATCTAATTCCAGTCAGCATGATTTTGGCTATACCTGTTATATGCCTGAACGAATTACTATTGAGAACCTGCTAATCAAAGACTCCAGTCATCCAAACGCTTACCAGGGCCCAGCAATCTTTGCAAACTTTAATCCAGACTTAAAAGATAGTTCTTACCAAGAACCCTTTCCCTTTGTTAGAACCAAAGCTGTGATTCTCAAAAATGTAACAACTAGTAGTGGAACAAAACTGAGGATAAGTGATAATCCCTATTTATTTAAGGATGTAAAACTGGTTATAAAATAAGATTAGTAATATTAAGTTCAGCAACCCTCTAAACATTTAGAACTATGACTATCCCCGAATTTATCTCCATCCAGCCAGAAGACAGGCAAAAACTGTTATGGGAACTGCATGAGATTATCATCCAGAATGATACAACAGTTACTCCAGTTATTGCGCCAATGATGGGAAAAGACATGATTATTTACAATGCACCCGGCACATTTAAGTATGGACTAGCCAGTGTGAAAAATTACATGTCATTGCATGTACTACCCATGTATGGCTCAACAGTCATCTATGATAAATATAAAACCTTATTGAAAGATGCGAGTTTCCAAAAAGGGTGCATTAACTTCAAAAACAAAGAAGAAATGCCCTTATCAATAGTAAAAAAACTAATTGTTGACTGCTCAAAAATTGATCTTCTCGCATTAAGAGATAAATATCTTGCATCTAAATCCAAAAAAGGTTAGATCAATTAATATGAAAAAATATACTGCTTATGAATAAGTTAACATCTTGGAGGTGGATAAGAATGTTATTATTCTATTCTAGGTGAAAATTTAGCACAAGCATATAAAACGCTTCTAAATGTATAAGAACAAGAAAGTAATATGGGTTTTTCGGTTGACGCTTCTTCTTTTACTAATTGTTTTTATGTATTTAGTTCTGTGGCCAAGGAGTTATATTAATACCTTGGGAGAAAAGCAAATACATAATTCATTTTGGCAGTTATCAACTGGCTCTAACATTGGATATACTTATATACCCTCAACTTTAAAAAAATCTCAACCCTATCCTATCGTTTATTTGCATGGCGGACCAGGTGGGGCTATTTCTAAACGCGTTATTGATGATCTAAAAACACTTAGTGACAATGGCTTTGATCTATACTTTTATGACCAGGTTGGCAGTGGCGCATCAAGCAGATTAAGTGATATTTCAGCATATACGGTCCAAAGACAGATAGATGACTTGAATGAAATAATTACCAAAATAAATTCACAAAAAGTGATACTAATTGGGCAGTCTTGGGGTTCTGTATTAGCAGCTGCATTCTTTTCAGAGCACCCAGAAAAGATTGATAAAATTATTTTTACAAGCCCCGGACCTATCTATCCTATTAATATTGCCGAAATAAACAAACCGGCACCACATAGCTTTAAATTAATAGCTCCTATCTATACAAATAAAGCTGCAAATGAATCATCAACTAATATTCGAATTAAAGCAATTACATTTTTAGCTATCCGCTTTGGGAAAAAAATGGCTCCGGATAAAGAAGTTGATGAATATGCCAACTATCTTGATGCTAAAGCAAGTAAATCGGCCCTATGTGATACATCTATAAACTTGGCTAATAGGGGTAATAGTGGATTTTACGCAAGCATTATGACATATAAAAGCGTTTTAGAACTAAAAGATTTTAGAGCGAAAATTAATGGCATAAATATGTCAGTTTTAATAATGAAAGGTCAATGTGATAATCAACCCTGGGGTGCAACAAATGAATACTTAAGTCTTTTTCCTAAACACAAATTTGTACTAATACCCAATGCAGGACATTTTATAAATGTAGAGCAGCATGAAATCTATCTCCGAGAGATAAAAAATTTTCTGCTCCAATAATATCTTGCAAAAACCAAAAAGAAATTCTTTAACCTAAGATTTGTTTTTAGTTTTCTACACTGAATGTTTTACTGCCCCTACCAAGTTTATTAAATGCCCTTACTTTTATCTTGCCTTCAACTTTTACAGGCGCTTTATATTCCGTAGAATTTACAGTAGGTTCAGAGCCATCAATTGTATAACGTATAATTAATCCCGGGAAAGCTGTATTGGCTTTTAATAAGCCGTCTTCAATGACAGCACCGGGTGGAGCAATTCGATAATCATACCCTCCATATAAAAAATCTAGACGAGAGAATTCTCTCTGTCCTATTTGATTTGAGAGATCGGCCCAGCCTGCCCATATTGCTTTCACTCGTTTTGAGATATTTGCCTCGCTTTCCCAACTTGGCGCTTTGGCCCAGGCTTTTTCTACAAAAGCAAACATTTTAGGAGCAAGATAATACTCTAACATTTTAGACCCATGAATTGTCTCACTCCATAACTGTGCTTGTATGCCTACAATGTTTTTTTGTGCTTCAACATTCAAGTGTTGTTTTACTATACCGGCATCAATTTTTTGAGATTTACGACCAAAAATTTCTTCTTTTTCAGTTAGGCGTCCATACTTATCTAAATTGGTAGATTTATACACATCTAACGGAGTCATTACATAGGGGTCTAAAGCATCTTGGTAACCCGCCCAAACCAACCCGGGCTCGTTGGGGTCGGTGTTGTAAGACAGGTCAAAATAAAGATTGGTGGCATTGCATAATACAACCTTGTAACCCATATTGGCAATGCGGTAACCAAGGTCTATATTCAAACCGGTGTTATCCCAAACCAGGGGTAAAACATTTTTGTCTTTAAACTTTGTATTTACGGTAGTATTATTTGCACTGTCTTTATTCAGAACTATTTCTTCCCAGCCGGCAACCTGCAAGTCATATTTTTCAAAAATGGCAAGTGCTTTTTCAAGAAAATATCCTTGTAACTGTCGGGGATTCTTGATTTCGGGATGCGTTTTCATCAAATTAATACAGAGAGGCGATTTTGCCCAAGCGCCTTTTGGAACTTCATCGCCACCAGTGTTAAATATGGTTAGTTTTAAACCAGCCTCCTGATACATGGCCATCATATCCTTCACTACCGTTTCATAGAAATGATAAACAGAAGGAAGTGCTACACAAACAATATTATCTTTATACAATTGAGCAGACAAATAAACTGACTGATCATTGGGATCAATTAAACGAAACTCATTAGCTTTTGCGGTATCTCCCTTTGACATAAAACGATCATATCGTGCTTCCATAGCTTTAATAGCTGCACGAGCATGACCGGGCATTGAAATTTCAGGAATAACCATTATATGTCTTTGATCAGCATATTTTATAATCTCTTTAAATTCATCACGCGTATAGAATCCCTTTCCGTAGTTATTTTCAGAATCAGGATTTGGTCCTGATCCATAAGATGGTGTTAGCCAATTTTTAGAATTGTTTGTATGGCCACGTTTACTACCAATTTGGGTCAATTCAGGCAAACCGTTGATTTCTATGCGCCAGCCTTCGTCTTCAGAAAGATGGAGGTTAAGTTTGTTTATCTTATACATAGAAAGAAGATCGATAAGCTTAAGTACGTCTTCCTTTTTAGTGAAATTTCTTGAAACATCGAGCAAGAAACTACGATAACCAAATCTTGGTGAATCAAGAACCTCTAGACTTTCAACTATTATCTGATCTTGTTTTTTTGCTGGCATCAAAGCTAAAAGGCTTTGAATACCGTAAAAAACACCAGCTGGGTCATTGCCTGAGATTACAACTCCGTTCCCTTCCTTAACATTTAGAGAATAGGCTTCTTCAGAAACACCATTTACAGTTATAGCGGATGTTTTCAGGGTTATATTATTAGGTTCTTTACCGCTTCCTTCTTTCGTTACCAATTTGGAACCTAGTATTTTTTCAACATAAGCTACCAGATAATCAGCCTCTTTTTTAAGACCATTGCTATAATAAACAACAGTGGATTTATCCAAAGTCACACCACCTTTCCCTGGTAGTATTGAAAAAGGACTTGGGATAATTTTACCGATAGATCCTTCTGGAAGTATAGGAATTTGTTGGTTTTTGAGGTATTGATTGGATGCAGTAGGGATAGTGGCTATAAAAGCAGAATCAGAAAAAATCTTTTGATAATCATTAAAAGGGGCCATCATTAAATCTTTGCTTATGACTTCTTCATTCTCACCTACTACAAGATAGGCACCTTGTGGAGCGTATTTTTCATTAAACAAAATTCCCGCAGCTTCAAAATCATAAACAAGTGAGTCGCCCGGCTTAAGCATAAAATTACTACTAGGCACAAAGCGATACAAA
The DNA here is from genome assembly GCA_943372255.1 of Chitinophaga pinensis. Taxonomy (GTDB): domain Bacteria; phylum Bacteroidota; class Bacteroidia; order Chitinophagales; family Chitinophagaceae; genus Sediminibacterium; species Sediminibacterium pinensis_M. The sequence goes on along the minus strand of CALRXZ020000040.1, from coordinate 16,301 downwards.
TCACCATTTATATGTTCCAATATTCCTTTGGACAAATCATTTGAAGCATTCGGTTTTAAAAAACTTTGGTTAAAATACAATGCCCATTTTCCTGTTTTAATGGAATCAGGTCCATTGTTAATAAAAGTAAAAGCAGCTTTGAAAAACCCATTTTCAGTTTCAGGGTTTTTAATTAACTCCCATTTTACTTTTAGGTTTTCAAATACATTTGTAGTTCCTACTTTTGAAGTGCTGCAGCTAAAAAAAGCGAAAATGCAATTAAAGGCTAATAATATTAATGCGATTTTTTTGAAATCCTTTATTCTCATTTGTTGGCAATTTAATAAGCAATAAATAATATGCTTTTTTAAAGTTAATATTTTATAATCATATAATAAATTGAAACAGACAGATTATCTACAATGAAAGAAAGAACTATTATCAAAAATATTAATATCGTAAATGAGGGGAAAATAATTGTTACCAACCTATTAATTGAAGATGGCGTTATTCGTAAAATTGGTGAATTCGATGAAGTCAGTGTGACAAATTCAATAGACGGAACAGGTAAGTATTTATTCCCAGGCATTATTGATGGTCAAGTTCATTTTCGTGAACCTGGGCTAACACATAAAGGAGATATTTATACAGAAAGTAAAGCAGCTATTGCGGGTGGTATAACTTCATTTATAGATATGCCAAATACATTTCCGAATGTATTAACCATTGAGATTCTAAATGAAAAATATCAAATAGCAGCTGAAAAATCCTTAGCAAATTTTGGCTTCTTTTTAGGTGTTAATGGCGACAACCTTGATGAAGTTATTAAACTAGATACATCCAAGCTTTTGGGTGTTTCAGATGACGGACTTTATTTTACAAAAAAAGGGAACCTACTTGCAGACAATCCTGAAACAATGGAAAAGCTATTTGCGAATTGCAAATCCATTATTGCCATACATTCTGAAAAAGAACAGATTGTTGAAGAGAATGAACAAGCATACAGAGGAAAATATGGTGAAAATGTTCCTATTGAATTTCATCCAATCATCAGAAGCGAAAGAGCTTGCTATGAAGCTACCAAAAGAGCTATTGAAATAGCTAACAAACACAAGGCTAGACTTCATATTTTACATTTGACAACTGAAGCAGAAACGTTTCTTTTCCGTAATGACATTCCTTTGGAAGAGAAAAATATAACAACTGAAGTGTCTGTTCATCACTTGTGGTTTTCTGACAAAGACTATGAACGTTTAGGAACACTAATAAAATGGAATCCGGCTATCAAAACTGAAAAGGATAAGAATGGACTTTTAAAAGCATTGCTAGATGATAGAATAGATATTGTTACAACGGACCACGCACCTCACACATTAGACGAAAAACAAAAGCCCTATTTTCAATCAATGTCTGGTGCACCAATTATTCAACATTCGTTGAACATTATGCTTGAGTTCTACAAACAAGGTCTTATATCGTTAGAGAAAATTGCAGAAAAAATGTGTCATAATCCAGCAACACTTTACAGTATTGAAAAAAGGGGATTTATTCGGGAAGGATACTTTGCAGACCTTATTATTGTTGACTTGAATTCAAGTTGGACGGTTAGTAAAGAAAATATTTTATCTAAATGTGCCTGGTCACCATTAGAAGGCACCCTCTTTCAAACAAAACTGACACATACATTTGTAAATGGCAACTTAGTTTACAACAATGGACAATTTAATGAAAGCTTAAAAGGCAAAGCTTTAATGAAATCAAAACAATAGTTGAACTACTATCCATGTTTCATAATAGGAAATTATTAATAGCTACAAAGCACAAAAAGGAGCTTGTGATTGCCCCAATTCTTGAAAAAGAATTAGGCGTTACTTGTTTTGTTGATGAAAATTTTGATACAGATATATTAGGAACATTTACTGGTGAAATAGAAAGAGAACTTGACCCAATTTCAACTGCAAGGGAAAAGTGTCAGCGAGCAATGATAGCTAATAACTGTGATTTAGGAATTGCAAGTGAGGGATCATTTGGACCACACCCTTCCATGTTTTTCATAAATGCAGATGATGAATTTTTAATTTTTATTGATTCCTTGAATAAAATTGAAGTGATAGTTAGAGAATTAAGTACTTCAACTAATTTTAACGGCAAACAAGTCCAAAGTCAAGAAGAGCTTTTTGAGTTTGCCAATCAAATTGGGTTTCCTTCTCATGGATTAATTCTTCGCAATTCAAAAGACTCAAATACAGATATTCATAAAGGGATAACAGATATTGATGTTTTAAAAAAATCATTTGAGCAGTTATATGCTAAATTCAATTCTGTTTATGCGGAAACTGATATGAGAGCTATATTTAACCCAACACGCATGAATCTGATTGATAAGGCTACTCAAAAATTGGTACAAAAAATTAAATCTACATGCCCCCAATGTCAAATGCCGGGTTTTGGTATAACCGATGTTAACAATGGACTAAAATGTAGCTTATGTGGTTCTCCAACAAAATCAACACTTAGCTACATTTATATTTGTCAACATTGCCAATTCACCAAAGAAGAAATGTATCCGCATAATAAAACAACAGAAGATCCAACTTATTGCGATTATTGCAATCCATAATGAGTAAGTTTTCTAAATTTCGTTTATGGCAATGAAAATGAGGATTTTTTATTTATTGCTTTCACTACCCTTTTTACTAACTTCCTGTAAAAAAGGGAGTCAATCATCTTTGCCTAGCAATCCTTCTTATTTAGACCAATATTCTATTAATGGAAATAAGATCTATAATTATAAAAATCCAGTTCAATTAATTGGCGCAAATGCTTTTCATGTATTTGGAGCAGGAAGCAGCGATATGAATAGCTGGCAATTAAATATTGCTAGAGAGTTTGTGGGAAATATTAAAGAAGCAAAATTAACGGGTTATCCTTTTCAAGATAGCAATGGCTCCTACTTACACTCTTTACAATCTGTAGTAGATAGTAACCGAGCTAATAATAGGATCACCATCATCTGTCCTTTTGGATGGGATGGTTCAAATACAACAGATTTTACAGGAAAAATGCCAAAACAGACTTTTTGGTGGAATGATTTCAAGATAAAATTACAGGATTGGGCTGTTTATTTTAAAAACCAACCGGACGTTTGGATAGAAGTATGGAATGAACCTTATAGATATGACAGAGCGGATGGATATACAGATGATATTTGGATGAGTGATATGAATGAACTAGTAACTATTATTCGTAATTCTGGAAATAAGAATGTGATTTTGATTCCTTGCGCTGAACAGGGACAAGATGAAAGCGTATTAAATAATAAAGGACTACTATTTTTAGCTGGTAAAACAAATATACTTTTTGACATACATGCCTATGAGAAATGGCTTTTGAGTTCAAATTCATCTATCGGTAATCGTCTTCAGCTATTAAAGCAAAACAAACTCCCTTTTTTTTTTGGAGAGACTGCTCCATTAAATGCATCTGTACTTATGAATCCTAAACCTTTTTTAGACAGTATTTATGAAAATGGATTTTCCGTATGTGCATGGGTTTGGAAATATGATACTAACGATAAAGACGCATTATTAAATACTCAAGGAGTACCAAATGACAATAGTAATAATAATTGGGGTACAACCTTTAAGAAGCTAAGCCTAAAAACTAGAAAGCCCTAGATTATTTGTTTATCATAAATTTTGGAAATGCTGCTAATTAGGCTAGCCTTTGTAATAATTTAACTGAAAAGCATACTAATGTTTAAAACCTAATGATATTTTAATATTATGCCAAATAAAATAGAAACAACCCATTTTGCCCCAGAGCTGCATATTCCAAAGGGAACAACTAATATTGATTTCTATATCAAATTTGGAGCCTCAGAAAGCTTCTGCTTCCGAAATGAAGATGGCAGCATTCATGTTGCAGAACTGGTATTTAACGGAGCCATTTTTCATGTCCACGAAACTATGCGAGATGCGCTGGAACCAATTGCGGCTAAAGGTGTTACTGCAATTATTGGCTTATTTGTTCCAGACGTTGAGGAAGTCATGCAAAAAGCTATCCAGGCAGGAGCCATAGAAATTCATCCAACTACAGATCATGAATACGGATACAGACAAGGGATGTTCCAAGATCCGTTTGGCCATTATTGGCAAATACAGAAAAAAATCTAAGCATGCTCTTCAAAAATTGGTTCTTATTATCTTTAAGTATGCAAAATTTAGTAAAAGCATTGGCTTTTTTTATTGCTCTAGCACTGATCAATATTAGTTGCAACCCTCCACGTACTGACAAAGAAACAGTTACAAAATCAAGTTCTGAAATCTACCAATGCATTCCATGTGGGTATGACTGTGACAAACAAGTATTTGATAAAGCTGGTCAATGCCCCAGCTGCCATATGGAATTGGTCAAACAAAGTTCCATCATTTTTAAAACCATTGAACCCGAAGAGATTTGTGCCTATATCAAAAGCCATCCCAATGTGGTTTTATTAGATGTTAGAACCAAACTGGAATTTGAAGGCAAAGCGGAACCAAATTTTGGCACCTTAAAAAATGCCATCAACCTACCTATTCAAGAATTTGATACAAACTTGAAAAGCCTAGATTCTTTGAAAAACAAAGAGATCATAGTCTTTTGCTCACATAGCCATAGAAGTCCAAGAGCCAGTCATTTGCTTACCCAAAACGGTTTTACCAATGTGACCAATATGGCCGGTGGGATGAGTGTGTTAAAAGATAATAGTTGTAAAAATTAATCAATAATTGCAATATGGAAAACAGACCACTAACAAAACCAATCATTCAAAGTGCATCGCTAATTGTTGGCTTATGCTTATTGGGCTTTTTTATTTTTAAAGGTCTCAAGACATTTAGCGATAAGGATAGAATAGTTACTGTGAAGGGACTTGCTGAAATGAACATCACCGCTAATGCTGCTTCTATTTCTGTCAGTTTCCCCATCTCAGGTGATAATTTGCAAGAGGTTATCAAACAAACCGATGCTAAGAAAAACGCCATTATTAGCTACCTGAAAACTGTGGGTTACAACCAATCAGAGATACAAGTAAGTAATCTTGACATAAACGACAAGCAAAAATATTATGAAAACGAATGGCAGGGCAATCAACAAGTAAAAGTGAAAATTGACAGATATATTATTACTCAAACCCTGACCATTCAATCAAAAGACATAAAAGCAACGGAGGATAAAGCTGCAAAGATGAAACTTGATTTAGTTAGCAGAGAGCTTACTTCAAATATTGCTACTAATTATTCTTTTCCAGAATTAAACTCCATTAAACCCAAGCTCATTGCGGAGAGTACCAAAAACGCACGAATTGCTGGTGAGCAATTTGCCAATGATTCGCAAGCTACTTTAGGAAAAATAAAAACGGCTTCTCAAGGACAAATTACCATTGCTGGAAAATATCAATATGATGAGGAAGCGGCCACAGAAAGCGATAAACCTAAGGAACCCTATATTCAAAAAGCAAGGGTTGTTAGTACCATTGTTTTCTTTTTAGAATAAAATTGATTCACCTTTAGTATATGAAAATATTTTGTCTAATACTGATCCTAGTTTTTTTTGGATGCAATATCCATGCACAAAGCATTGAATCAAAGAAATTGGATGCTGGTTTAGAGATAGATGTTCTCCCATATGCAACGGGCGGCTATTTTGGTGCAGCTTGGATGGGAAAGGGACTATGGCGTGTTAGAGCTTTAACAGCTTATGTAAAAAAGCCTGATTGGTCAACTAAAAACGGATTTGCCAATCATCAGATTCATGCATACGCATTGGTAGTAGATCGCTTTTTAAAAAAAGATTGGAAAGGTTGGTGGGCTGGTACCGGATTGGTTTATTGGAATAGTAGTATTCAAGCCGATACAAAGATCAGTACTGCAACATTTAATAACTTTTTGGCTAATGGAAGTTTGGGTTATCATTTTACGCTAAACAAACATTTTTACCTATCGCCATGGGCAAGTTTAAATTTCAAACTTACTGGTGATAAATATATCTCTGTTGACAATAAAAGCTATAGCCTACCGCTAATCAACCCAGAAGCGTCTTTAAAATTTGGCTACTGGTTTTAAATCTCTCAATTTTCATTATTTTAGATACTCATACTCCTCAAAAACCATCCCTATGGCTACCATTAACCCGCATATTAATTTCAACGGCAATGCCGAAGAAGCATTCAATTTTTACAAATCCGTTTTTGGAGGCGAATTCTCCAGACTAGTCCGTTTTAGTCAAATGGCTAGTGCCGATTTTGCTGTGGATGAAAAAGAGGCCAACAAGATCATGCATATTGCTTTGCCCATTGGCAAATCAAATGAGTTAATGGGTAATGATGTTCCTTCCTTTATGGGCACTGTTAATGAACAGGAGAATAGAAGTAAGATAGCTGTTATGGTAGAAAGCAAAGAAGAAGCTGATGCCATTTATCATGGTCTTTCTGCCGGAGGTGCTATTGAAATGCCTATTTCTGATAGCCCATGGGGTTCCTATTTTGGCATGTTCCGTGACAAGTACGGCATTGAATGGATGATTGAATTTAACCCCTCAAACTAATACATGAAACAATTGATTTTCTGTTCCTACCTATTGTTGGTAGGCAAAGTCTGCTTTGCCCAGCATGGAAAACCCATGAACTATCCTGCTTTTTACAAAACCTGTGATTCTTTGAATAAGCTTAAAAAAAATCCTGAACTAGAAAAAGGATTACTACAACAACTAAATCAATTAGATAAGAAAACACCTTACCATTTTTTTGAAGAAGCCTTGTATTTCATAGAAAAGAACCAATTTCAGGAAGCAGCAATATGCTATCAAGTAGGTACAATAAGGCAATCCTATTATATTGAAGTTAATAGCAATTATGCACCTAATGATAACTGGATGGTTGCTGAGTCTATGAAATCGGTATCGGGTAACCAACTGCTGCTCTACCTACAATCCAACATGGACAATTATCAAAATGTATTGGGATTGGCCATTGATTATTGTGAGAAAAATGATTACCAGTTTTCCTCCAAACTGAATTATCCGGATAAATACCAAAATGCCATTAAAAAATTAAAAGACTTACAGGCTGATATTTTAAAAAATAAAGAACAATACAAAAAGGATTGGGAAACTGAAAGAGCCACTTTACTTGCTAAAAAGGTTTAGTAATTTTATTGAAACTTTAGTTGAATGAATCCCCAAGTAAAAACCTTTTTAGATAAATCCAAGACCTGGAAACAGGAAATGATCCTGCTAAGGTCTATGATTATGGAATGCGGCTTGGAAGAGGATTATAAGTGGATGCATCCCTGCTATTCTATTAATGGAAATAATGTGGTGCTAATTCATTCTTTCAAAGAATATACGGCCATCCTTTTTTTCAAAGGCGTTTTGATGACCGATAAAAAAGGCATCTTGATTCAACAAACCAAGAACGTTCAGGATAGAAGACAATTACGCTTTACCAGTCTAGCAGGAATTCAGGGTTTAAAATCAACCATCATAGCCTATGTGAAAGAAGCCATTGAGATAGAAAATTCTGGCAAAAAAGTAGCATTCAAAAAAACGGAAGAATTTGAAATGCCAGAAGAATTTAAGACCGTCTTACAAAAAAACAAAGCAGCTAAGACAGCCTTTAATAAGCTAACGCCTGGCAGACAAAGGGCTTACTTGCTTTTCTTTTCATCGGCCAAACAATCCGCCACAAGAATCAATAGAATTGAGACTTTTCTTCCCAAGATCTTAGAGGGAAAGGGAAAGGATGATTAACTCTTTAATACTATATCTCCATGTTAATAGACACACTCATACAGCTTTTTGAAAGAGACTTGAAAAGACTAATCAATGAGATTGGTCTATACAAGGAGGAATCAACTATTTGGAAAATTGAGAAGGGCATTTCAAATTCTGCTGGGAATTTGACGCTGCATTTAATTGGCAATTTGAATACTTATATTGGCAAAGAATTAGGTGGAACAGGTTATGTTAGAAATAGAGAATTGGAATTCTCAACCAAATTTGTCAAAAGAGACTTATTGTTAGAACAATTAAATGCTACGCTTGAAATAGTAAAAAATACTATAAGCGGATTATCTAATGAAGACTTAAACTTAGAATATCCCATTTTGGTATTTACCGAAAAAACAACAACTGAATATTTGTTGGTTCATTTAACTACTCATTTAACTTATCACTTAGGACAAATTAATTATCATAGAAGACTGATTGAAGGTTGAATTAACAGTTCAAAAGAAAAACAAGAATATGCCCTTTAAATTCAACCTCAAATATTTTCTCTTTGCATTGCTTTTGTTTGTAACTGAAGTTCTGATTGCACTCTATGTTCACGATCAGATTATTAGACCATATGTAGGTGATGTATTGGTGGTTATATTGATGTATTATTCTATAAAAACAATATTGAACTTTCCCGTTAAAACAACAGCTATTGGGGTATTAATCATTTCATTTATCATTGAAGGGTTACAATACTTCAATATTGTTGAAAAATTTGGGTTACAGAATAACAAAATAGCGGCAACGGTAATTGGCACTTCCTTTTCATGGGTAGATATCTGTGCCTATATTATTGGTTTCATTTTAGTGTTACTCTTTGAAAGAAACCAAACAGATAAATAACTGGTTTTTAAGACTAAGCCTTTATCAACCAATACTGCCTATATTTTAACCCTTATTTTCTACTGTTGTTTTGTTAGAATAAATTTAGGAATAATGCTGCTTCATGAAATACCTTCTAACCATTACTTGTTTGTTATTTGGGACAATTCTTTTTGCTCAAAATAATCGGATAATTCAGCTCCCCTCTCATCCTCGTGTATTGGTTACCAAAGAAGACTTGCCGCTTTTAAGACAAAAGTTGCAACATCCAGATTTCAAGTTCTTGTATCAAACCTATTTGCAACAAAAGCAATTTCAGACAGATGGTATTAGCGCCAATGGTGAGGCAGATGAAAACATTCGTCAGAAAATTGAGGCCCTTGCATTTAGTTACTTGCTTGCTCCTGAAAAAGAACAAGTTGCTGGAAAAAGTGCTATTGAACTGATTCAAAAATACTTAAGCTCTATTCATTCTGCCAAGGGCTACCACCAAAATGCCCATGCCTACCAAGCAGTCATCACAGCTGCTTTGGTTTATGACTGGTGTTATATATTACTTGATGCACCTACCAAGAGCAATCTCATCAATCTCATGAAACAGGTGAGTTGTTTGGCGGAGTACTGCATCTTTAAAAACACACCCAAGCAATATTTGTCTGGGCACTATGGAGAATATGCACCTACTGTTTTTCTAGCCATGGGTCTTGCCATCTATGATGAGGAAAAAGAAGTATTTGACTTTGCCTATCAGGAGCAGATAGCACCATTTGCCAAATCCAGAAATCCATGGTATGAGGCTGGTACGCATCATCAGGGTAGCCAATACCTTCATGTGCGTTATGGCAGTGAAATTCTTCAGGCCTTTCTGATGCATAAGATTGGTCTACACCCCTATAGTAGCAATATAGCAGCTGTTACCTATAGAGACCTCTATGCCAATATTCCACAGGAAAAAGACATGGATGGTATGCCTGAGGGCGATTGCCATAACAATATCACCATGGGCAATGAATATTTGGAATTCATGCCCATTGCAGCCAATCTTTCAAAGGATGGCTTTTTACAATCCTATGCCAAATTGAATTTGAATAAACTGGAGGCATTGAGCACTAGGGCTTTTATTTATTACAATCCCTTTATCACTGCAAAACCATTGAATGATTTACCGCTAAGCAGATTCTTTCCATCGCCGTCAGGCATCATGATAGCCCGAACCAAATGGGATCTAGACAAAAAAGGCAAACCCTCCAATGCCATGGTGGTTCTGATGAACATGAAAGAATACAATGCCAAAAACCATACGCATTTAGACATTGGGCATTTTGGTATTTATTACAAAGGGCATCTAGCATTGGATGCGGGCATCTATCAGGGCAAGGATCCCAACAATGAGTGGGGTAAAACCAACTATGTAAATTATTATGCCAGAACCATTGCACACAATTCAATCCTGATTCTTGACCCTAATGAACCCAGTCCCTATGAAGGCTCTAATATTAAGGCGCAGTCAAGAGACGGAGGTCAATTTAGTTATAAAAACAGGGCTTGGGATAGTACCCAAGAAATGTTGAACGCGGGCAAATCGGCACAGGTATTGGCCATGGATATTGCAAAAGGAAATGAACCAGACTATAGTTACCTAAAAGGGAATATGACTGCGGCTTATAATATTCCAAAGAATGTGGCTGTTTATCCGGCTAAGGCTGATACTGTTTGTAGAAGCTTTGTCTTTCTCAACTTCAAACAGTCTAGCATTCCTGGCGCATTGATAGTATTGGATAAAGTAGTAGCAAGTCAGGCAGATTTTAAAAAGACTTGGTTATTGCATTCACAAAACGAACCTAGTATTCAGGGTAATACCATTTCTTTTGAAAACACCAATGCTGGTAGAAATGGCAGATTGCACAACACGGTTTTATTACCTGCGCTAGATAATCAACAAATAGAAAAAATAGGAGGACCTGGTAAAGAATATTGGGTGGATGGAAAAAATTGGGGAACTGTTACCCAGGAAGATGCAGGTCAATGGCGCGTAGAACTATCTCCCAAAAAAGCTTCTCGCTCTGATCAGTTTTTGAATGTGATTCAAGTAATGGATGCACAACCTGTTCAAACAGCTTTGCCTGTTGAAAAATGTTTTTCTTCCAATGGACAATATGTGGCCATTGCTATTGCAGATAGAATTGTAGCACAAGCTTTGAATTTGGCAAACAACCAGTCTGGAGAAATTGCATTTGCCCTTGGCGATACTAAAAATTCATACCAGGTATTAATCACAGATTTGTCTCCCGGTAAATGGTTGGTGCAATCTGCAAATGGAAAACAAAATTTTACTGTAAACAAAGATATTGGCACTATTTATTTTAACAGCAAGGGAGGAAAATTTTTATTACAAAAACTATAAACTGATGACCATGAAAAAACGATTGCAAATTTGCTTTTACATTTTAGGAATGTTTTGCTTTACTCAAATTTCATTGGCTCAAATTCCAAAAGACTACAAGGGAAAACCATTCAAAGACAAATACTACAAACTGGGTGCCCAAGCAATACCAGGTAGGGTTGAATTGGCTTATTATGATCTAGGGGGTGAGGGTATTGCTTATCATGATAATAGTCCTGAGAATGAAGGTTCCAAATTAAACCATGAGGTACATGATTATGGCAGTCATCATAGACCGGGTATATCGGCGTATACGGCATTCTTTAGAGAGAAAGAAGGAGTAGATATTTCCTATACCAAGGATTGGGCAGATTTTAATCATCCCAATAAGGTTGACCCCGCCGTAAACCAACTCTATATTGGATGGGAATCGGACAATGAATGGACCAATTACACTGTGAATGTAAAAGCGCCTGGCAGATACAAAATCATTACCGTTTATGGCAACAAGGACAACAATTCATCTTTGTTACTTAATGGCAAAGAAGCGGTGAAATTAAAATTACCAGAAGATACAGGCAATTGGCATTATTGGACTCAAGCCACTGTTGGTGAAATTGTTTTTCCTGTTGCGGGCCTAAACCTAATCACCCTGAAATACAATACAGGAGCCAATTTGGCTTATTTAGATTTTGTACGCATTGAAGAAAAGAAATAGTAAATTGTAATACTGATTTACAAACAGAAAATCAAAACTATATGCGTAAAGTATTCTTGTTTTTACTATTAGTAGGAGTAGCTGCTAGTGCCATGGCACAATCCAATGCAGCATGGTTGCGCTACCCAGCTATATCGCCCGATGGCAAAACCATTGCATTTGGTTATAAAGGAGATATTTATCGAGTAGATGTGAATGGTGGCGTGGCTGTTCCACTTACTATTCATGAAGCTCAAGACATGATGCCTGTATGGAGTCATGATGGTAAATCCATAGCATTTGCCAGTGACCGATATGGCAATTTTGATGTCTTTGTCATTCCTGCTTCTGGTGGAACGCCAACTAGGATTACGTATAATAGTGCGGCAGACTATCCCTATGATTTTTCAGTAGACAACAAACAGATCATATTTGGTAGTGGTAGAAATGTACAAGCTAGCAACCTGCGTTTTTATAGCCCCAGACTCTTTCAAAACCTATACACCGTAAGCGTTTCAGGCGGAATCCCGGTGTTGGTTTCTGGCGCAGGTATGGATAGGGCGCATTATAATAGCAAGGGTACCCAACTGGTTTTTGAAGACAGAAAGGGTTATGAAGATCCTTGGCGCAAACACCATACTTCTTCTGTTACAAGAGATATCTGGGTCATGGACATTGCTTCTAACAAGTATAGAAAGATCAGTGGATTTGAAGGCGAAGACAGAGAACCTGTATTTAGTAGTGATGACCAATACGTATATTACCTAAGTGAGAAAAATGGCAATCAGAATATTTACAAAACGCCTTTACTTGCCAAAATTGCCGAACAGCAATTAACCAGTTTTAAAAACAATCCTGTTAGACATTTAAGTATTAGTACTACCAATACTTTGTGCTTTACCCAAGATGGTGAGATCTATACCCTTCAAAATGGCGGCTCACCCAAAAAGATTGCCGTTCAGATTTACAATGATGGCAGACAAAATGTTGAGAAAAATGTAGCAGTAAATGGGAATGTGGGCGAATTTGCCCTATCGCCTAATGGCAAAGAAATTGCCTTTATTACCCGTGGTGAATTATTTGTCACTAGTGTAGAGGGTGGACAAACCAAACGCATTACCAATACGCCACAACAAGAACGTATGGTAGAATGGAGTACCGATGGCAAGACCCTAATTTATGCAGCTGAAAGAAATGACAATTGGGATATCTATACCACTAGTATTGTGCGTAAAGAAGAACCTTATTTTTATGCAGCTACCGTATTAAAAGAAACAGCACTGATTGCAACCAATGCAGAAGAATTTTTGCCCAAGTTCTCTCCCGATGGAAAAGAAGTGGCTTACTTAGAAAATAGAAATGTGCTCAAAGTATACAATCTTGCCAGCAAGCAATCAAGGGCCATTATTCCCAAGGGACATAATTATAGCTATCGCGATGGCGACTTAGATTTTAACTGGAGTCCTGATGGAAAATATATTTTGGCTGATGACGAATACTTTGGTTTTGGTGGTTCACATGCTGCCGTAATCAAGGCCGATGGCTCTGGCACTATTGAACACCCCATTAACAGCGGCTTTGGTGAAGACAATCCCAAATGGGCCGTTGATGGTAAATTGCTAACTTGGATGAATAACCGTGAAGGCCGCCGTTCATTGGCTTTTCAGGGGAATAGAGAAGTAGATATTTATGGTGCTTTCTTGGATCAGGCTGCCTATGATCAGTTCAAATTATCTAAAGAAGATTTTGCTTTGTTAAAAGAAAAATCGGCCACCGAAAAGAAAGATAGTTCTACCAAAAAATGGAGTCCTGATTTTAGTGATTTAGAAAATAGAAAAGTTAGATTAACCATTAACAGTTCTTCTATTAGTGATTATGCTATTAGTCCTGATGGCAGTAAAATTTATTATCTAGCATCATTTGAAAAGGGCTATGATTTATGGGTAACAGAACCCAGAACCAGAGAAACCAAAATCTTGGCCAAATTGGGTGGAAGCCCAAGTGGAATTGAGATGAGCAAGGATGGAAAAACAGTATTTGTAACCAATAATGGTAGTTTACTCAAAATAGATGAAACTGGTAAAGCATCGCCCATTGGCGTTTCCAGTGAAATGGTCTTGGATGCAGCCAAAGAAAGGGCTTATATTTTTGAGCATTGTTGGCGCCAAGTAAGGGACAAATTTTATGACCCTACCATTCATGGCATTGATTGGAAAATGTACAAGGAAACCTATGCCAAATTTCTTCCCCATATCAGCAACAACTATGATTTTCAAGAATTGTTGAGTGAAATGTTGGGTGAATTAAATGGCTCACATACTGGTGGCAGGTATAGCCCAATTATGCAAAATCCGGATGCTACTGCTGCATTGGGTTTGCTCTATGATGAAACCTATACGGGCAATGGTTTAAAAGTAACTGAAGTGATTGCTGGCGGGCCTGTTGCTAAAGCCAATAGCAATATTAAACCCGGCGCCATCATTGAGAAAATTGATGGTGAAACCTTGGTGAATACAGAAGACTGGGCCAAATACTTAAATAGAAAAGTGGGTAAGAACACTTTGTTATCCGTATTGGATCCAAAAACCAATACTCGTTTTGAAGAAACCGTAAAACCCATTGCATTTGCAGAAGAATCTAGTTTAATGTACAAGCGCTGGACCACCCTTATGTATAATCTGGTTGATAAATTGAGCGGAGGTAAAGTAGGATATGTGCACGTACAAGGCATGAATGATGGTAGTTATAGAACCACTATTGATGAAGTCATGGGCCGCAACAAACAGAAAGAAGCATTAATAGTTGACACGCGCTTTAATGGCGGTGGCTGGTTGCATAATGACTTAAACACTTTCTTGAGTGGCAAACAATACTTGGGTTTTGCACCACAGGGTAATCCAGTAAAACCTACTGAACCCATGGATAGATGGAGCAAACCAAGTTGTGTGGTGATGAGTGAGGGCAACTATAGCGACGCCTTTATCTTCCCTTATGTGTACAAAGACAATGGCATTGGCAAACTCATTGGAATGCCTGTTCCAGGAACTGGTACAGCCGTTTGGTGGGAAACACAAATTGACCCCACCATAGTTTTTGGTATTCCCATGGTGGCCACTATTGGTAAGGAAAAGCGTCCAACAGAAAACTTACAACTAGAACCAGACATGAAAGTCTTATTGCCTTATGAAGATTTTTTAAACGGCAAAGACCCTCAAATTGAAGCGGCCGTTAAAGAGATGTTGAAGACTATAGGAAAATAATGATGAAAAAAAATGACCTAACAAGAAATCTCTTTGATTTTTTTAGGAAAAAGTCTATTGAAGAAATAGTTCTTGAAAGTTTCTATTTTCTAATAGTTGATTTTGGCTATACTCTAATTGACATTCAACAATTGGATACTAACAAGTATTTTGCAAAGCATTTTTATGTTTATCGTAATGAAGAGGGTGGAAAACAGATTGAAATCTGTTTTAGTGAAAGTAGATTTCATTGTATATTCAGAAGGCTCATCAACGGTCAGGTTTTAAAATTTAGTGACAAAGAAAATAATATCCCCTTTTATGATGTAGCCATTTTGGAATCTAAAAATGTTAACGTCCAATATGATGATGGATATATGTATAGGTATCCAGAATGGAAGAAAACAAGTCAATTCTTAGTTAATTTGATTAAAAGACATCATCAGTTTTTCACAACAGATCAATGGATAGATACGGAGTTATTAAAAAGTATTAAAAGGGATGATTTAATCAAAACGTATGGCCCAATTTATACCGATTGGGAAAATAGACCTTCCTTATTTTTACAAATGCAACTACCTATATGGCAATATTTAAAAGAATTAGGGTTTGAAATCATCAAAGACAGCAGGGAAAATTCTCCTTTTGAAATAGGAAAAGATGAGGAAATGATTTTTGGTAAAGGAAACATTACTGTATCCTTTACTGAAGCTGGTGACAGGAGAGAAGGTTTCTTTTTTAGACTTAGCTTTAACAATCAATGCATCCTATTCATTGATTATTTTAAATTTCCTAATATGAATAGCATCATTCACCTAATCAAGGAGTCATTGAAAAATCATATAGAGCCATAAATTAAAAAGAAAGTTTTGTAACTTTTGCGCTAATCCATCTATACACCTTTTAATTGCTTGTTACATGATTGCTGCCCAATCTGCTTATTCGGATTCCAAAAAGCATTTAATTATATTAGACGCTTTACGCGGAATTGCAGCCATTATGGTGGTTTGCATGCATACTTTTGAAATATTTTGTGCGGGAGATTACCATAAGTTGATCATCAACCATGGCTATTTAGCAGTTGACTTTTTCTTTATGCTTTCCGGATATGTAATGGCACATGCATATGACGATAGATGGGGCAGCATGACCATTAAAGATTTCTTTAAAAGAAGGTTGATCAGGTTGCATCCATTGATTATCCTAGGTATGACTTTTGGGGCCATCTTTTTTTATTATCAGCAATCTGCATTTTTTCCAAAAATTGCCGGCACTCCTGTAACCAGCCTAATCTTAGTCATGCTGATTGGTTTTACTTTAATTCCTATTCCACCAACTATGGATATTCGTGGCTGGAATGAAATGC
>CALRXZ020000039.1:0-26157 GCA_943372255.1 Chitinophaga pinensis | reverse complement strand
ATTATTAATGGCATCTTGCCTACGGTCCACTCCCCAACTCAAGAAACATCCTACAAAAAAGAACCTAGGTGCAACTGGCGTGATGGCTTCTTTGTACAAACCGTTTTGAGAATAATTGTATCCAAAGATTTGATTGCTACCCAACACATTGGTAACAGATGCTACAATCACAGCGTATGATTTGAAAATAGTTGTGAGGTAGTTCATACTAAAACCAAGGTTGTGAAAGTCAATGGTTTTACCCTGATCAGCAATCACATATTTGGCATTACTTGTTTCATATTTGATATTGTAATAAGGTCTGCCAGTAGCATAGGAATAAGTAAAATTGAACCCAGTATTAATCTTGTTGACAAATTTTTTGAGTACAAAAGAAGCAGTGTGATTGGCTGCAAAATTGGGTTGTAATTGACCTGGATAATTTAAATAATCACGCTTGGTATCTAGATAAGAATAGCTGATCCAATAATCCATTCCTTGAAATGTTTTCCGATCTCTCCAAAAGAGTTCAATCCCTTTTGCATAACCCGTTCCATCATTATTGATGCTTGGAAAAGTCTTGACTAAGTCTTCATATTTTTTATAAAAAGCTTCTACCCTAAAAGTTTGTAGTGTAGTAGTTTTCATAAAATTTAAGATATAATGCGTGGCCTTGGTATAACCCAATTGCGTGGTTAACATCAATTGATTGTTCTCTGGCTTTTGGTAAAAATCGCCGTAGGCAAAAGAAAACTGCGCACCTGGACCAGTCTTATAAGCAATGGCTAGTCTTGGTGCCAAATTCCATTTTTTCAAAATAGAAGAATGCTCCAAACGCGCTCCCAGTTTGAGTGCTAGCTCGTTAGTTAAATTCATATCGGCTTCTGTAAAAGCAGCATAATAATGGTCCTTTAAAGGAACTGAAAATCCATTATATATACTTTTATTGTAAGCGTATTGGTATTCATTTCCAAAACGCAAAACACTAATGCCAGAAATTCTTTTATCAAAAACCAATTTAATTTGAGAGAGATTGGCTGTATTGTCTAAGCTATAAGTTTTGAGATTCATCCAAGCAGTTGAACCAGTAACAGGTTTGTTTTGTTGGTCTTGTAATTCTTGGTTGATCTTGGTTAAGTCAGTACTATAACTCAAACCCAAATTCATCTTCCAACCCTTGCCCAAGAATTCTCTCCAACTCAGATTGTTGTACCAGTTAGTATTATTTAAACCAAATGCGTCTTTCAAAACCAGAGAGTCAATATCGGGTCTACGCAAACCCAAAGAGCTAGTGGCAAATGTGGTATAGTATTTAATCATCCCACCCTTGGTCTTGATTCTAAAATTGGCATCACCAGAATGAAATTCAGGAACGGTAAAATAATCCACCCCTTGTTTTACAATTTGAAAATAGGGCCAGAGATTGGTATAGCCATAGTTAAAACCCCAGGATGATTTTTTGGTCTTGTCTAATTTTTGAAAACCCGCACCTAAGAACACCGTACTAATAGATGCATTTACTTGTGATTGTTCTGGCAGGTCAATGGATTCCAAAATCACAGCAGAAGAAAGCGCTTGTCCATATAAAGCGGAATATCCACCGGTACTAAAAACCGTACCCTTAAACAGGTTGGGAGAAAATCGTCCGCGCTGGGCAATGTCTGGAACACTGGAATAAAAAGGATTATTCACCATGGTTCCATCAATAAATTGTTTTGCTTCATAACCTGCACCACCCCTTACAAACAAACCTTCCTGATCACCCACTTGCTGTGCACCTGGTAAGGTTTTGAGTACGGCAGAAATATCGGCGTTAGCCCCGCCCGTGGTTAAAACGTCTAATAAACTGAGTACAGTAGCAGCCCTTTTTTTGTCTCCGGCTTCAAAACTACCAGCAGTAACAGTCACTGCTTTTAGTTCACTAATTTCTTCTTTGAGTGCCACATTGAAAGGACTCAATTCCTTACTTAAGTCTATCTGCTGCTCCACCGTTTTGTAACCAATATTGCTGACAACCAGGGTCTGAATTCCCTTTTCAAAGGTTTTAAAACTAAAATGCCCTGTTGAATCAGAAGTAGTTCCATCATAAGAACCCTTGATGGCAATATTGGCTCCCGCCAAAATGCGACTCTTCATATCTCTAACAGAACCAAGCACTTGCACCTGAGCTTGGGCGGTTAATAAGATAAATAAACTAGTTATAAGAATGATCAGATACTTCATTGTAGCGATTTGACAATTCAAACATAGACTAGTTTATTTTATAAACCAAACTATTTTACAAATATTATTTTAGTGCTCCCCTTATTTGCTTACTTGGTTTTTAAGTGAACTGTTATTTGCTGATAATAGCTTTGGCCAGCTCATCGCGCAACTCAACCAAATCAAAGGCGTTGTTATTACTCAAAATGAAGATATTGATGTCTTGATCAATTAGGTGATACCAGATGGCATTACTACCTCCAATGCTTCCCCTTCTATCTGCTACCTTGGTTTTGACAGATCCAATTTGGGTATCACTTACCCAAAATCCCAATGCTACTCCCCATAATTCAGGATGGGGTTTGAGCATTAATTCCAAGCTGTTTTGATTGATCAATTTTCCATGAAACAAAGCATTGTCAAACAACTGCATGTCTTGGATACTGGCATACATGGCGGCACTTGCATAAAAGTTATCTATCCAATATGGGTCATCCTGTTGCACATGACCCAGACTATCTATTTGATAAGAACTCACCAAACCAGGAATAACCATGCTATTGCTGAGATAGCCACTATGCTTCATTTGCAAGGGTTGTAGAATTTGCTCTTCTAATAGTACTCGATAAGATTTGCCAGTCATTTTTTCTAAGATCCTACCAAGAATAATAAAATCAATATTCTTATAACTGAATTGGGTTCCAGGTTTTGCTACCAATGGACCAGAACCAAATTTGTTGATGATGCTATCAACAGATAGGAGTGATTGATACATGGCATCATCTCGCTGGTCGGCATTGTCTAATCCGGAACTATAAGTTAGCAATTGTTCCATGGTTATTTGGTCTCTTGCTGGTCCTTGGTATTCCGGTAAATATTGACCAATTGTTCCTGTTAATGATACTTTACCAGCTTCTACCAACTGCATCACCAAAACCGTTGTAAAGGTTTTAGTAATAGAACAGATTTTGAATTTGGCATCCATGGTCATGGGAATATTCCAAGTTCTATTGGCTATTCCCGTGGCTTGCTGATAAATTATCTGACCCTTTTTAGCAATTAAGACATTCCCGCTAAACTGCTTTTTCTGACTATAGTTCTGAACAATTTTCTGATAAGGATTGGTTGGCTTTTGTGCAAATGCCATAAGGCTGACCAACAAAAAAAGGAAGCTTAGGGAGCTTTTCATGATAGGCTTTTGCCAAACAACAAGCTAGAAGCATTTTGGTTCAGGACAAAAAAAGACCCCAATTGCTTGGGGTCTTCCATATAACCAGTTAGTGTGTACTATTTGTACTGAGGCATTAAGCTCTTAGCTAGATCAGTCATCTTAGTCAAACTTGCGTCGTTCAACTGACCTTTCTTAAATTCTGCCAAAACATCTGGTAATTTGTTAGCCATTTCAGTTAAGAAATGTGCTTCAAATTCCTTCACGTTTTTCACAGCTACTTCACGCAACAAACCTTGTGTACCCAAGTAGATAATAGCTACCTGATTTTCAACGGTCATTGGAGAATATTGCAACTGCTTCAAGATTTCCACGTTACGTGCACCCTTGTCAATTACAGACTTGGTTGCAGCATCTAGGTCACCACCAAATTTAGAGAAGGCTTCCAACTCACGGTAAAGGGCCTGATCCAGTTTCAGTGTACCAGCCACTTTCTTCATGGATTTAATTTGAGCGTTACCACCCACACGGCTTACAGAAATACCTACGTTAATCGCTGGACGAATACCTGCGTTGAACAAGTTACCTTCCAAGAAGATCTGACCGTCAGTAATAGAGATTACGTTAGTTGGAATATAAGCAGATACGTCACCCGCTTGTGTTTCAATAATTGGCAATGCAGTCAATGAACCACCACCTTTTACCAAATGCTTGATAGAAGCTGGTAAGTCATTCATGTTTTTAGCAACATCGTCATTGGCAATAACTTTAGCAGCTCTTTCCAATAAACGGCTATGCAAATAGAATACGTCACCAGGATATGCTTCACGTCCTGGAGGTCTTCTTAACAATAGAGAAACCTCACGGTAAGCAACCGCTTGTTTACTCAAATCGTCAAATACAATCAATGCTGGTCTACCGGTATCACGGAAGAACTCACCAATGGCAGCACCCGCAAATGGGGCGTAGAACTGCAATGGAGCTGGATCAGAAGCAGAAGCACACACAATAGTTGTGTAAGCCATAGCACCTGAATCAGTCAAAGTTTTCATCACACCGGCAACGGTTGAAGCTTTTTGACCAATGGCTACATATATACAGTATACAGGCTTACCTGCATCAAAAAATTCTTTCTGATTGATAATGGTATCTACGCAGATGGCGGTTTTACCGGTTTGACGGTCACCAATTACCAACTCACGCTGACCCCTACCTATTGGAATCATGGCATCAATGGCTTTGATACCAGTTTGCAATGGTTCTTTAACTGGCTCACGGAAGATAACACCAGGTGCTTTACGCTCCAATGGCATTTCATACAATTCACCAGTAACTGGGCCTTTACCATCAATGGGTTCACCCAATGTGTTGATAACACGGCCAACCAAACCTTCACCCACTTGAATGGATGCAATCTGTCCGGTTCTTTTTACTTTGGCGCCTTCTTTGATGTCTCCGCTCTCACCCATCAATACCACACCCACATTGTCTTCTTCTAGGTTCAAGGCAATGGCTTTTACACCATTTTCAAAAACTACAAGTTCACCGGAGCGTACACCGTTTAGGCCGTACACACGGGCAATACCATCCCCAACCTGCAATACGGTACCAACTTCTTCAAGTTCGGCACTCACATTGAAGTTGCTGAGCTGTTGTCTCAGTATCGCGGAAATTTCATCGGGTTTAATGTCAACCATGATTATCTGCTTTTATTAATGTTTGTTATTCAATTCTTATTTATTCTCAACTACATTTTGTCAACGTACAAGTTCTGCATGAATTGCAGTTTCAACACTTTTAGATCATGCAAAATACTTGCGTCAACTAATTTATTGTTGAACTCTAATACAAAACCGCCAATCAATTTTTCGTCAACGGCTGTTTCCAATTCAATGCTTGGGAATCCTTGGTTAGTAGCAACCCTTGTTTCAATAGTTTTACGCAGTTCATCGCTGATAGGCGCTGCAGTACTAAGTTTTACGGTATGGATACCTTTTAATGCTTGGTATTGTTCAACAAATGCCACGGCAATTTCAGGAATATCACCTTCCCTACCTTTTCTAACCAATAATTGGTTAAAAGCTGTAGTAAGATCACTGATTTTTCCTTTGGTAATTGCATTGATAATGGCATTCTTTTGGTCATTGCGAACAATGGGGCTACGCATCAAATTCACAAATTCCCTGCTCACCTTGCACAGTTCCTGCAGGTATTTCATATCAGCATATACCGCTTCCAACTGACCCTTTTCTATTGCAAGGTCAATCAAACTTTTTGCGTATCTGCCTGCTAAACGTGGATTGGGCATTTTAATTCTTTTAGTTCATGTTCACTACTTCTGCAAGACCCTTGATATAGGCTTCTTGCTCTGCTTTGTTGGCTAGTTCTCTGCGCAACACTTTCTCAGCTACTTCAATCACCAATGAACCAACTTGGTTTTTCACATCGGTTAATGCAGCATTTTTTTGCTGAGTAATGGCAGACTGAGCATCAGCCACAATCCTATCATATTCAGCACGAGCTTTTTCTTTGGCGTCAGAAACCATTTTATTGGCGGTTTCTTTTGCTTCTTTAATCAACACAGCGCGTTCTTCACGGGCTTGAGCCAACAAGGCTTCGTTCTCATTTTTTAGAGCCGCCATTTCAGTCTTGATCTTATCAGCTGACGCGATGGCTTCTGCTATACCAGTTTCCCTTTCTTTTAATGTTTCCAGAATGGGCTTCCAGGCAAATTTCTTTAGGATAAAAAATACCAGCAAGAACGCAACTAGCGTCCAAACCAATAATCCTAAACCGGGTGATAACAATTGCATAAATACTATTTAGTTGGTCAAGATTCTTTTAAAGTAAAAGAATCACTGCACCCATTGCCCTTTGCTTTGGATGCAGTGATAAAGTTTGTGCAACTAGGCTTTCAATACAGCCAAGATACCAGCGATAACTGCGAAAAGGGCAACACCCTCTACGAACGCAGCTGTCAGGATCATGTTAGCACGGATGTCGTTAGACGCTTCTGGCTGACGAGCGATGCTTTCAACAGCACCTTTACCAATTTGACCGATACCGATACCAGCACCGATTGCAGCTAAACCTGCACCAATAGCACCACCTAAGTGGCTTAAACTAACATCCAACAAATTCAAAATTGCAGACATACTGTTTGTTTTTGTTTGTGAAAAAAAAGATTAATGGTGTGCATCATCATGCGCTCCTTCCCTAGACTGACCAATAAATACTGCGGTCAGGTTGGTAAAGATGAAAGCTTGTATAAAGGCAACCAATATTTCAATCAAGTAAATGAAAACTGTAAACGCAACAGAGACTGGAGAGAAACCCCATCCTGCTACTTGGCTCATAGCGCCAAAGATGAAGATCAACATCACAAAACAAGTGATGATAATGTGACCCGCTACCATGTTGGCAAACAAACGGACAATCAAGGCAAATGGCTTGGTGAAGATTCCAATGAATTCTACTGGCACCAAGATGAACTTAACCAAGAAAGGAACCGGTGGGTTAAAAATATGCGCCCAGAAATGTTTGTTGGTGCTAAATACAATCACAAAGAAACTAATCACACCCAACACAACAGTGAAAGCAATATTACCAGTTACATTGGCTGTACCTGGAATCAAACCAACAATATTGTTGATTAAGATAAAAAAGAATACGGTTAACAAATAAGGCATGTACTTATTATAAGCATGACCCAGATTGGGTTTGGCAACCTCGTCTCTTACAAATGTAATCACGGGTTCAACTGCATTTTGAAAACCAGATGGTGCAGTTTTAGCGCCACCTTTTTTGTATTTATTGGCAACATTAATCATCAGCACAACCAATAAAGTCAATGCCAAAAACATTTGCACTACGTTGCGAGTTAAACTGAAATCATATAAGGTAACGGCTTCGTCTACTTTTCCTTCTGCGTCTACTGCTACAATCTTGCCTTCTTCAGACTTATATCCATTATAAGCTTCGTGACCATGGTGAAAATTACCATAAGAGAAAGCGGCTAATCCGCGCTCTTTAGAATAAACAATCACAGGTAAAGGAATAGACACTTCGGTTTCACCCAAAGTGAAAAAATGGAACTCGTGGGCATCCAAGATATGCTCCATGATCAGTTCGGCTGGGTCAAATTCCCCTTCCTTTTTTTCTTTTCCGGCTTCTTCCGTGCCATGACCCGCTGTTTCTGGTGTATTTTCTGCATACACTGCAGTGGCAAACAGCATAGAAACAAGGCTGAATATGAGTACTAATAATGATTTAAAGCTTCTAGACGCCATGACTCTCTCCAAATTTGCGGCAAAGATAGGGGTAAGGCGGCTAAAAATGTCAGCAAAACAGCAGAAAATATTATGCTTTTGCCTCTCAGGCAAGAATCCCCTTTTTCTTGTCAAACTGCATCTCGTGCAGCTTGGCATAGTGACCTCCCAAGGCCAACAATTCCTCGTGGTTGCCCATTTCTATGATTTGCCCCTTGTCCAGGACAATAATTTTGCTGGCTTTTCTAATGGTAGACAGCCTATGAGCAATCACAATGGAAGTTCTACCAGAAATGAGGGTATCAATGGCTTTTTCAATCATTTGCTCACTTTCCGTGTCAATGGAAGAAGTGGCTTCGTCCAGAATTAGGATGGCCGGTTGGTATAATAAAGCACGGATAAAAGACAATAATTGGCGCTGTCCCAGACTTAAGGTACTACCCCGCTCCATTACGTGATAATCATATCCACCGGGTAAACGCATAATAAAATCGTGCACCCCAATCATTTTAGCGGCTTCTTCTACCTGCTCTCGGCTAATGGCGGGGTTTCTCAGGGTAATATTGTCCAACACAGACCCACTAAACAGAAATACGTCTTGTAAGACCACCCCAATATGTTGGCGTAAGTTGTCAAGATCATAGTCTTCTATTCTAATCCCATCTATTTCAATGCTCCCTTTTTGAATTTGATATAACCTATTTAATAAAGAGATGATACTGGTTTTACCACTTCCAGTATGCCCCACCAAGGCCACAGTTTCACCCGCTTTTACCGAAAAGCTAATGTCTTTGAGCACATAATTGGGTTCATTATAGGCAAAACTCACATGGTTAAAGTCTATAGCTCCTTCCATAAGGGCTTTCTTCACTGCATTGGGACCAGAAGCCGGGGTAAAATCAGGATTGTCCAGAACTTTGAACACCCTTTCAGCGGCAATCATCCCCATTTGGAGCACATTAAACTTATCGGCTATCACCCGCAAGGGTCTAAAAATTTGGTTCAAATACAAGATAAAAGCCACCAATAATCCCGCATCAAGGGCCTGACCAGCTATCCACCAAACCAAAAGCCCCATGCTCACAGCTAAGACCACTTCTACAATGGGAAAGAATACGGAGTAGGCAAAAATGGCGTTGATATTTGCGTTGCGATGTTCGGTATTGATTTTCTTAAACTTCTGGAATTCCCTTTCTTCCGCGGCAAAAGCTTGAACCACTTGCATGCCCGTGATATGTTCTTGCACAAAAGCATTTAATGCTGCAACGGCATTTCTCACCCTAATAAAACTCTTATTCACAGACTCCTTAAAATAATAAGTAGCCACAATCATCAGTGGAAAGGGAATTAAACTAATCAATGTCAAACGCCAGTCCATCCAAAACATGGTGGCTAGGGTAATAATAATGGTAAGCAAATCCGCAATAATGGGAATCAGCCCATCAGAAAAAATATCATTGATGCTTTCAATATCATTGATAGTTCTTGTAGTTAGTGTTCCTATGGGCGTTTTGTCAAATTGACTTAGGTTTAGACCAACCACTTTTTCATAAACAGTAACGCGTAAGTCTTTCACCACCATCTGCCCCATCCAGGCCGTAACAAAGCTGAACAAGAATCTTACCGCAGATTCCACTAAAAGAAAGAATACCTGAAACAGGGTAACAGCAATAATAAAACGGCTTACATCACTTAAGTCTCTGCCAAGGAGCACCCATTTTACCCAAGCGGGCAAGTGCAAAGTCTTACCAGTTGCACTATCAATGGTTAGTTGAATCAGGTAGGGTCTTACTGGCGCAAAAAAAGCCATTAAAATGGCTAGGAGAATACTCCCGTAGAAAAATCCCGAATAGGGCTTTACAAAACGGAAAATCCGTTTGAAAAGGGAAAAATCAAATACTTTCTTCTGTGGGCTTTCTTGCATGTGAACCACAAATGTAACAACATTGTTTATATTCGTAGAGTGATGGAGCAAGCATTGGACAATCAAGGGGTAGAAGCGGCAGTTCCCAAATACAATCTGAACGCGGAACAGGAGAAGAATGAGATTCTCCGGCATTATCGTGCCTTATTGCGCAGTTTGAGACCCAAACTAAAAAGGGGTGACAAAGAATTGGTGCGTACGGCTTTTGAAATGGCGGCTGAAGCGCATAAATCTATGCGTAGAAAAAGTGGCGAGCCCTATATTATACACCCCCTAGAAGTGGCCATGATTTGCGTGGAAGAAATTGGCCTTGGGGTAAGAAGTACCATCTGTGCGCTCTTACACGATACCGTTGAAGATACAGACATTACCCTTGAAGACTTAGAACACGAGTTTGGCTCCGAGATTGCCAAGATTGTAGACGGACTCACCAAGATCTCCAATGTCATTGACACCAATACCAGTCAACAGGCAGAGAACTTTAAGAAAATTTTGTTGACCCTGACAGATGATCCCCGCGTGATTCTGATTAAGCTAGCAGACCGCTTGCACAATATGCGTACCCTAGACAGCATGAAGCGTGAGAAACAACTCAAGATTGCTTCAGAAACCGTTTGGGTATATGCGCCTCTGGCACATCGCATGGGATTGTATAGCATTAAGACAGAAATGGAAGACCTGTCTATGAAGTACATGGAGCCAGAAGCTTATAGGGATATTGCCAGAAAACTTTCTGAAACAAAACGAGAAAGAAGCCGTTATATCAATGAATTTATCCGCCCATTAAAAGAAAAATTAGAAGCGGGAAGTTTTAATTTTGAGATCTACGGAAGACCAAAAAGCATTCATAGTATTTGGAATAAAATCAAGAAAAAATCCGTGAGTTTTGAAGAAGTCTATGACCTCTTTGCTATACGCGTGATTTTAAATTCCACACCAGAAAAAGAGAAGGAAGATTGTTGGAAAGTATATTCCTTAATCACCGATGAATACAACCCCTCACCAGAACGCTTGCGCGATTGGCTGAGTAACCCCAAAAGTAATGGATACGAGGCTTTGCACACTACGGTAATGGGGCCGCAGGGTAAATGGGTAGAAGTTCAGATCCGCACCAAGCGGATGAATGAAATTGCAGAGAAAGGTTTGGCCGCGCATTACAAATACAAAGAAGGCGGTGGTGATGAAGACCGCTTTGATAAATGGTTTGGACAGATCAGAGAAGTATTGAGTACCCCAGATACAGATACGGTAGATTTT
The DNA here is from genome assembly GCA_943372255.1 of Chitinophaga pinensis. Classification (GTDB taxonomy): domain Bacteria; phylum Bacteroidota; class Bacteroidia; order Chitinophagales; family Chitinophagaceae; genus Sediminibacterium; species Sediminibacterium pinensis_M. Next base: position 15,359 of record CALRXZ020000039.1, on the reverse strand, counting down.
CTGCAAGATTTCAAGACCTCTTTTTTAGCAGAAGAGATTTATGTGTATACGCCTAAAGGCGATGTAAAAATGCTACCCGTAGGTAGTACGGCATTGGACTTTGCCTTCTCTATTCACTCCGCCATTGGCACCAAATGTATTGGCGCAAAAGTGCACCATAAATTGGTTCCCATTAGTCATAAATTGCGCAGTGGAGACCAAATAGAAATCATTACCAGTAGCAAACAAAAACCATCGGAAGACTGGTTGGGCATTGTGGTTACCGCAAAGGCCAAGAGCAAGATCAAAGACGCATTAAGAGAAGAAAAGCGCAAGATTGCAGACGATGGAAAATATACCTTGCAGCGCAAGTTAGAAGGCATGGGTGCGGCTTATAACCAATACAATATTGACGAGTTGGTGCATTTTTACAAAGTACCTTCTTCCTTAGACCTTTTGTACAGAATTGCCACCAAGTCTATTGACCTGCGTGAGTTAAAAGACTTTCATTTGTTGGGAGACAAGCTAGAACATCCTAAACCCAAACCCGTTGTTCAGGATATTCATATAGATCACCAACAACACAAGAATTACAATAAAAAAGATTCTGAACTGATCATTTTTGGCGAGAGTAGTGACCGAATTGTCTATACGCTGGCTAAATGTTGTAACCCCATACCGGGAGATGACGTATTTGGATTTGTAAGCACCGGAAAGGGCTTAATTATCCATAGAACCAACTGTCCCAATGCCACCCAATTAATGGCCAATTATGGGCATCGTGTGGTCAAAACCAAGTGGGCCAAGAATAAGGAGATTTCTTTCTTAACTGGATTGAAAATTATTGGTATTGATGACGTTGGTATCATCAACAAGATTACCAATGTGATTAGTGGAGATATGCGGGTAAATATTGCCGCACTGACCATTGAATCCTCCGAGGGCATTTTCAAGGGAACTATTAAAGTATTTGTGCATGATAAGGAGGAATTGGAAGAATTAGTGGACCGATTAAGTGTACTTCAGGGAATACAAACAGTTGATCGTTTTGACACCGAATCCCTTACCTAGCAAGGGTTTGCAGAATTCCTTGAAAAAACAGGATAATTAATTCAAATCATTTCATTTTTACTGATGGTCAAGGCTTATTTTTGCCCCTGATTCAAAACAAAACATATGGTTGACGTTATTTTAGGTTTGCAATGGGGAGATGAAGGCAAGGGTAAAATTGTGGACTATTTTGCCCCTAGGTATGATATAGTAGCAAGGTTCCAAGGCGGACCCAATGCTGGTCATACGCTTTATGTAGACGGTAAGAAACAAGTATTGCACCAGATTCCATCCGGAATTTTTCACCAAGACAAAGTGAATATCATAGGAAATGGTGTGGTTTTGGATCCAGTAACCCTAAAAAGAGAATGTGACGCAGTTGCTGCTTTTGGCATTGACGTAAAAAAGAACCTTTTTATCTCTGAACGCACCAATATTATTGTTCCAACCCACCGTGCATTGGACAAAGCTTCTGAAATGTCAAAGGGAGAAAGCAAGATTGGCTCTACTCTTAAAGGAATTGGACCAGCTTATATGGACAAGACCGGCAGGAATGCTTTGCGCGTGGGCGATTTATTAGACAAGAGCTTTACAACCCAGTATATTAAACTGCGTTTGAAGCACCAGAAATTATTGGACAATTTCCATTTTATAGAAGACATTTCTGCTTGGGAAGAAGAATTCTTTGAAGCATTGGAATTCTTGAAAACTTTAAACGTAATTAACTGCGAATATTTTGTCAACGACCAGATTTCTAAAGGAAAGAAAGTCTTGGCTGAAGGCGCACAAGGATCTATGTTGGATATTGATTTTGGAACCTTCCCATTTGTTACTTCTTCTAATACCATTTCTGCAGGTGTTTGTACCGGACTAGGTATTTCACCAAAACAGATTGGAGAAGTAATGGGTGTGACCAAAGCTTATTGCACACGCGTAGGTGGTGGACCATTCCCTACAGAACTATTTGATGCAACTGGAGAAGAACTGCGCAGAATAGGTAGTGAATTTGGCGCAACAACAGGACGTCCACGCAGATGCGGATGGATGGACCTAGTAGCCCTACACTATACTTGTATGATCAACGGTGTTACCCAAGTGGTAATGACCAAGGCCGATGTATTGGATGCTTTTGACGAACTTTCTATGTGTACTTCTTATGAGGTGAACGGGGTTCCAAGCAAACAAGTTCCTTTCCAAATGGCCAAAGCCAATATTGTTCCTATCTTGGAGCAATTCAAGGGCTGGAGCACAGATACTACACAAATTAAAAATGCGGCTGATTTACCTGCTACTATGCACGAATACATTAAATTCATCAATGAATATGTAGGCGTTCCTGTGAAGCATGTATCTAATGGTCCTGGACGTGATCAGATAGTGCATTTGTAAAAATTTTCCAATTTCAGAAAAAAAAGGAAAATATTTTTGGTGAATACAATTTTGAAATGAAATTTTACGCAATAATCTTATTAGAATATGGCAGCGAAATCTGATAAGGATAGCAAATCCTCTTCACCTAAAAAGACCCCCGCCAAGAGCGATGCGGCAAAGCCTTCTCCAAAAAGCAAAAAGCAATTGGAGGATGATGACGATGATTTAGACGATGATGATGAACTGGACACTCCGGTAAAAAAGTCAGCGGCAAAATCAAGTGCAAAAAAGTCTAAGTCAGATGACGATGATGATGATGAATCAGAAGACGTAGAAGACGATTGGGAAAAATCTGAAGAGGAAGACGATTGGGATCCTGACTTTGATGAATTTGATATTCCAAAAAGTAAGGGTGCAAAAAAGTCGCCAGCAGCAGGCAAGAAAAAAGCCGATGATGACGATGATTTCAAATTGGACGAAGACTTCAAAGAATTTGACTTATTCAATGATAAGGACAGTGGATTTGATGATGATGATGACGATGATTTTTAATCACGCACATGCTGCCTAAATACAGCAGCCACCATACTATTCCCGAACCTGAAAAATTCAAAACACAAATGTTGATCTGGGCCAACCGGTTCAACATTTGTGCTTTATTGGATAATCACCAATACCAATCTCCCCACCAAAATATTGATTGTGTTCTAGCAGTAGGCGCCATTGATGACTGTTTGCCAACAGCTAGCCACTTGCAAGAACTGAGTAAATGGTTAGAGGGTAAAACACAACGAGTTTTTGGGCATCTTTCTTATGATTTAAAAGAAAGCATTACAGGAATTGTATCTACCCATGAAAACAAAATTGGTTTTCCTGAACTCTATTTTTTTGAACCTGAAACAGTGTTTGAACTAAAAGGCAATTTGTTGCAGATTAGTTCTCAAACAACCAATACCCAAGAAATCTTTCAAGTCATTAGTCATCTTGATGCTACTATCGCGCCAGCCATAAAGGCTGAGCAACGGGTTCAGATGCAAGCCAGGATGAGCAAGGAGCAATACCTAGACAAGATTCGCTGCATTCAGGAACATATTCTTAAAGGAGATTGTTATGAACTCAATTTTTGTCAGGAGTTTTTTGCTGAAGAAGTCAGCATTAACCCTATAGACGTTTACTTACAACTCAACCAAGTATCGCCCAACCCCTTTGCCTGTTTTTATAAATATCATGGTTCTTTTCTGCTATGTGCTAGCCCAGAAAGATATTTGCAGCAAAAAAACAATCGCCTCATTTCTCAACCCATCAAGGGAACCCTGAAAAGAGATTTAGAAAATCCTGCTCAAGATCTAGTCTTAGAAAATCAATTGCGTAATAGTGTCAAAGACCAAAGCGAAAACGTAATGGTAGTAGACCTAGTGCGTAATGACCTTAGCCGAGTATGTAAACCAGGTAGCGTAAAAGTGGAGGAATTATTTGGTATTTATCGCTTTCCACAAGTACACCAAATGGTGTCTACCATTGTAGGAGAACCATCAACAGGGATGGATCTTTGTGCTATTCTGAATGCCAGTTTTCCCATGGGAAGTATGACCGGGGCACCCAAGTTCAAAGTGATGCAATTGATTGAACAGTTTGAAGAAAGTAGAAGAGGTTTGTATTCCGGAGCCGTGGGTTATATTGAACCCAATGGGGATTTTGATTTTAATGTAGTAATTAGGAGTATTCTCTACAACCAAGCCAATCAATACTTAAGTTACCAAGTGGGAGGTGGCATTACTTTTTATAGTGATGCAGAAAAAGAATACGAAGAATGTTTGGCCAAAGCTGGGGCCATTATGCAAGTCTTGGGTTAACCATTGGGTGTGGAAGACCCTTCAATCAACAACCTAAAAGATTCCATCAACAACTGTTGTTTTCTGGCTTCAAAAACCGCTATTTTTTCCTTGGGAATGCGCATGCTATATTTTCTACCCTCGGCCAAAGCCTTGTCAAATCCTGGGTTCAGCCTATTGAACTGACCAATATCCATAACCAACCCATTGGCTACCACCATGGAATGATACCTACCACTTAGTTCAACCAGAGAAGTATTGGCCTGCTCGGCTTCATTCAAGGGAACTTGGTTATTGTTTTTGATCATGGAAGCTTTAACCTGTGTGGTTTCTTCCGCCGTTAAAGTGGTCCAACCTCCACCACCTTCCATGGCATAATGGGTACCTATGAATTTTTTTACGTGGTTACGTGTCTCTTCTGGTAAGTAATATTGCAAGTCCCAAAAGTCACGACTATTTGCTTTTCTAATGCACTGACGCACCCTTCCAGCACCCCCATTATAGGCAGCAACTACCAAGAGCCAGTCACCAAATTCTGCATACAATTCTTTCATCAACTTGGCCGCCACATGGGTGCTTTTGTAAAAATCCATGCGCTCATCACTCATGCCACCCACGCGCAAACCAAAACGCTTGGCTTCATAGTCCATAATCTGCCAAGGACCAACGGCACCAGCCCATGAAACCAAACCAGCTTGTAAATGACTTTCAATGACGCTGAGGTATTTCATTTCTTTGGGAATCCCATACGTGGTCAAAACGTTGTCATACAAGTCAAAATAGGGCTTACCCCAACTCTTCATGCGTTGTAATTCCTTACCCTGTTTGCGAATATATTCCTGTACAAAAGACACGGCTCTTGGATTCAGTTGGTCAATATAGGGTTTGTTGGCATTGAACTGATTGGTCTTGAACAAAGACTTAAACCCGTATTTGTCCTGGGTGCTATCTGTTTGTTGTTGTTCTTTGAAACTAAGATCCGACCTAAAAGAAAGGGTACCAATGGATCCTGCCAAACAAGCAAACCCTACCAGCCAAGCGCGGGAAAGGGAGATGCGGTTTTGCAAAGAAATTCCATACCATTTCATGAATAGGAGTCAATTATTGAACTGCAAATTTAAACTTTAATTACTTAACGCTTTGTGAAGGCTTGGCGGCCATCAATTGAGCGGAGAATTGTAGTAAATCGCTTTCCTGAAAATGGCTACTCATGAGTTGCAAACCAAAAGGCATACCATTGGAATGCTGGAAAAGGGGGATGGAAATGGCCGGAATCCCTACCAAATTGGCAAAAACGGTATAAATATCAGCCAAGAACATGGCTACCTGATCATCTGACTTTTCACCCAATTTGAATGCCGGAGCTGGCACCGTGGGAGAAATCAACAGATCATAACCCTTAAAAACCTCGTTGGCCTTGTTCCATAAAATACGTCTCACCTGCTGTGCCTTGGTAAAATAAGCGTCAAAATAACCTGAACTGAGTACAAATGTGCCCAATAGGATTCTTCTTTGCACTTCTTTTCCAAAACCTTCAGTTCTAGATGCCTTGTATAATTGGTTCAGGTCTACATTTTGGATGCTGGTTCTATGACCATATCGTACGCCATCAAATCTAGACAGATTGCTAGAAGCTTCAGCAGTAGTTAATACATAATAAGTGGGAACTACTTGGTCAAGCAAATTGAATTCAATGGGATCCACTTGAACACCCTGAGTACGCAATTGCTCAATTAATCCCTGAATAGCGGTTCTAATTTCAGAATCCAGACCCGGATGTTCCAATGCCTGTTTAAAATAGGCAATTTTATAAGTTTTGGTAGGTTCTAACTTTGAAAAAGTAGGTGTTTCTTGTTGAGAAACTGTACTATCAAAATTGTCCTTACCGGAAATTACTTCCAACACAAGGGCTGCGTCTTCTACTGATTGGGCAAAAATGCCAATCTGATCAAATGAGGAAGCATAGGCAATCAAACCATAGCGTGAAATGCGGCCATAACTGGGTTTTAGCCCCACTACCCCACAAAAATCAGCTGGTTGCCTTACAGAACCGCCTGTATCAGAACCCAAACTCACCATGGCAAGTCCAGCCTGCACACTAACAGCAGAACCACCCGATGAACCACCAGGTACACGGGTTTCATCCAAAGCATTTTTCACAGGACCAAAAGCTGAGTTTTCGCTAGAGCTACCCATGGCAAACTCATCACAGTTTTGGCGGCCAATAATAATGGCTTCTTCCTCCAACAGTTTTTCAACTGCGGTGGCGTTATAAACACTGGTAAAATTTTCTAAGATTTTGGAACCGGCACTAACAGCGTGTCCCTTATAACAAATCACGTCTTTGATACCTACCACAACGCCATGCAATTTGCCCATGGTAGCGCCAGTGGCGCGATGGGTATCCAATTCAGCAGCTTTTGCCAAAGCTTCTTGGGCAAAAACTTCCAGATAGGCATTCAAACCCGGTCTGGCTGCAATGGCATCTACATAAAAACGAACGGCCTCCACACAGGTGGTTTGGCCGTTCTGTAATGCATTGTGATAGTCTTTGATGGAGCTATACCTAAACAAAGGCTAAAGAGATTTAATGGTAGCAATTAAGGTTGAGTGGTAGGAGTACTATCCTTTTCCTTCATACCTTCTTCTAATTCTTTTTTCACGTTGTTTTTAGCATCGTTAAACTCACGAATACCTTTTCCAAGGCCTTTCATGAATTCGGGGATCTTACGACCACCAAACAATACCAACACCACAACAGCGATGAGCAAAATTTCTTGAAATCCTAAATTTCCCATAAAAATTGATTTGAGGTGGTCAAAGTTAAGGCAAAAGAAATGCTGAGCAATTAAATCTACCTAAGCTTGACAAGTTTTAACGAAAAAGCGGAAGTTCAGCATAGCTAACCTTCCGCTTTTCTTATTTTCAACTAGAAAATTAGAAACGTTTTTCTTTAATACGAGCAGATTTACCGCTACGCTCACGTAGGTAATACAACCTAGCTCTACGTACTTTACCGGTTTTGTTCAACAAGATGCTGTCGATGTTTGGAGACAGAATCGGGAACAGACGCTCAACGCCTACACCATCAGAAATCTTACGTACAGTGAAAGAAGCAGTGGCACCATTGCCTTGCAACTTGATCACATCGCCACGGAAGCTCTGGATACGCTCTTTACCACCCTCTACAATCTTATAGTTCACAGTGATATTATCACCTGCCTTAAACTTAGGGTATTCTTTCTTAACGGTCAATTGTTCGTGTACAAACTGAACTGCTGCGTTCATAACTTTAATTTTTAACGGACGGCAAAGGTAGGGGATAAAAGATAAAATTTACACTAAAACTAGAATATTTTTTATCTGGCTACGTTTACAGCTCTTTTTTCTCTAATAACGGTTACTTTAATCTGACCTGGATAAGTCATTTCGGTCTGGATTTTCTGGGCTATTTCAAAGCTTAGCTTATCACTATCGCCATCTGTAACCTTCTCAGCCTCAACAATTACCCTCAATTCCCTACCAGCTTGAATGGCATAGGCTTTTTCTACGCCCTGATAAGCCATTGCCAAGTTTTCTAGGTCCTTGATCCTTTGCAAATATTGTTGCATGATCTCCCTTCTAGCTCCTGGTCTGGCACCACTAATGGCGTCACAAGCCTGGATAATAGGAGAAATCACGTATTGCATTTCCATTTCATCGTGGTGAGCTCCAATAGCATTTACTACAGCAGGGTTCTCGCCATATTTTTCTGCCAGTTTAGCTCCCAACAATGCGTGGCTTAATTCAGTTTCCTCATCTGGAACCTTACCAATATCGTGGAGTAGACCAGCACGTTTGGCCAATTTGGGGTTCATACCCAATTCAGCAGCCATGATTCCACACAAATTGGCGGTTTCCCTACTGTGCATGAGCAAGTTTTGACCATAAGAAGAACGGAAACGCATTTTACCAACTATACGCACCAATTCTTTGTGAAGACCATGGATCCCCATTTCAATCACGGTTCTTTCACCAATTTCCATCACCTGCTCTTCCAATTGTCTGCGGGTTTTTTCAACCACTTCTTCAATACGGGCTGGGTGAATTCTACCATCGGCCACCAGACGCTGCAAACTCAAACGAGCAATTTCTCTACGCAAGGGGTCAAAAGAAGAAAGGATAATGGCTTCGGGTGTATCGTCTACAATTAAGTCAACCCCAGTAGCGGCTTCAATAGCGCGGATATTCCTACCCTCTCTACCAATGATCTGACCTTTGATTTCGTCTGTTTCTAGGTTGAATACCGTAACCGTGTTCTCAATAGTGATTTCCGCAGCAGTACGCTGAATAGACTGGATGACAATCTTACGGGCTTCTTTATTGGCTTTGAGTTTGGCGTCTTCAATAATGTCTTGCTGCAGACCCAAGGCTTGAGAATGGGCTTCTTGTTTCAAGCTTTCAATCAATTGGGCCTTTGCTTCTTCAGCGCTTAGGTTGGCAATTTTTTCTAGTCTGCGAATATGCTCTTCTTGGTGTTTTTCAAGCTCTGTACGCTTTAGATTCACCACTTCAATCTGACGGTTCAGGTTTTCCTTGATCAGGTCATTGTCCTTACCTTGTTTGTCTAGGTTGGCTTCTTTTTGGTTAATAGAAACTTCTTTTTGCTTGATGCGGTTTTCAGCTTCTCCCAGTTTGCGATTGCGCTCATTTACCTCTTTCTCATACTCACTTTTCAACTGTACAAAGCGCTCTTTAGCCTCTAGTTGTTTTTCCTTTTTTACGGTTTCAGCCCTAAGTTCGGCTTCTTTTAAAATGGTTTGGGCCTGTAACTCGGCGTCTTCCACCTGTTTTTTGGTGTTCTGGTTAAACAAAAGTTTACCCGAGACAACACCCACAATTAGTGATACTGCACCAATTATAATAGATAAAATCATTGGATCCATGTTCTTGGAAATTTTTTAAAAAAGTTCAGAATCGTTTTTCACTGGTCACATCTCATTTTTTCATAATGAACAAATGACAATAGGCGAAGATAGTCAAATAATCAAAGTGAAATGTCTAAGCTAGGGGCATTACTTATTTTCTAGGAGGGCCTTGTCTAACTGCTTTTCCAATCCCCCTAATTGCAAGGCAAGATCGTTCCATTTAACCAATAGGTTTTCAGACTGAGACTGTTCCGTTGCAAACCAGAGCAAGGCCATGGAAACATAGTCCTGCATGTCTTTACCTGCAAAATTGGTTTTGAATTCGGTGATCTTGTCATTGATCAAACCAGCAGTCTTGCGTACCATCTCTTCGTCTGAAACTTCAATTTTCAGGCGATAGGTTCTGTCTGCAATAACAATATTTACGGGAATCAGTTCTTCCATGTGCTTAAGTGTTCAGTAATGCCAGGCATTTTTCAATTTCCTTCAAATAACCGTCAATCCGCTTTTCCATCTGCTGTTTGTCAGCTGGACTCCATTTGGCCCCTCCAATAGCAGCACTTTCCAGTTGAAGCTTCAATCCTTCCAGCACGGAGTCTTGCCCATTTTTATCCAATAAGGCCTTCTCCAAGTCCTTTTTCAGGCGTTGGTTCTCCTTTTGCAACAACTGTTGTTGCTTGAGCAACAATTGTAGCTTATCTTGGATTGATTTAAGTTGTAAGGAAAGGTCTTCCATCCATCTAATTTATACTTTAAGCGGCATACCCCTATAAATACTGGCCATTTTTTAGCCCCTACTTACGAATCTCTGCTCCTAATTCTTTTTCAAAATTTTGCACCAATCTGGCTACCATACCGTCTACTTCCTTGTCTGTAAGGGTTTTTTCCTCGTCCACAAAAGTGAAGCTTACAGCCATTGACTTCTTATCTGTACCCAATTTATCGCTTTCAAATACATCAAACAAACGCATTTGTTGCAGTTTAGGCAGGTTAGACTTACGCACTTGTTGGTCAATTAAATCAAAGCTCAAACTTCTATCTACCACCAATGCTAGGTCACGCTGCATGGCAGGAAACTTACTCACTTCTTTGTAAGTAATCTTTTTCTGAGACGCCAATTCCAACAACCTGCCAAATTGAATATCAATATAGAAAACGGGTTGCTTAATGTCAAAAGCATCCAATTGCTTTTTGGAAACTTCTAGAACAAATCCAATTTCTTTTTTGCCAGATTTGAGCAAGAGTTTACCCGCAGCGTCTTCTTGCACTTGAAACTGAGCAGCATTTAAACCACAGAGTTGCAAAATGGCCGCGGCCACGCCTTTGGCTTTATAAATATCAAATGCCCTGCTCTTTACCTGCCAAGAAGGATCATAATCAGCCCCAGTAAAATAGAGTGCCAAATGTTCCGCTTCTGAATAAGCTCCAGGAGCACTGCTATTATATGTTTTTCCCAACTCAAAAAACAGCAGATTATTGTTTCTTCTATTCAGGTTATAAGCCAGGGTTTCTAAACCAGTTTCAAGCATAGAGGGGCGCAAAATGTCAAGGTCTGCACTCAGGTTATTGATCATTTTTACAGCACCAGCCAATATCTCTTCACCAAAGTATTTGCTATTGGTAATGCTATTGGTTAAAATCTCTACAAAGCCTTGCCCCACTAGGTAATTGGCAATTTTGTCCTTGAGATTTTCTTTAAATGCAGTTGCATCTGTTGCAGGACTAATGGTAATGGTAGAAGGAATATCAATATTGTCTAAGCCGTCTATACGAATAATCTCCTCTACAATATCGGCCGGCAGGCTAATATCTGGCTTACTCCTTGGAACAGCCACACGCAATTCATCCAAACCTTCTTTGAGAATTTCAAAACCAAGGCTATTTAAAATGCGGTTCACTTTGTCGGGGTGGTAATTTTTACCACTTAGTTTTTTTAGGTAATGGTGCTTGAGCGATACTTCTGTTTTGGGTTGTGGCGCAGGATACAAATCAACTACTTCACTAGATATCTCACCACCAGCCAATTCTTTGATCATGAGTACGGCTCTTTTGAGCACATGTACCGTATTATCAATATCCACCCCTTTTTCAAACCTAGTAGCTGCATCTGTTCTCAGGCCATGATAGACCGATGTTTTACGAATAGTGGATGGTGCAAACCAAGCACTTTCTAAAAAGATATTCTTGGTTGAAGCTGTTACCCCAGATTTCTGACCACCATAAACACCCGCAATACACATACCTTCTGCAGCATTACAGATCATCAGGTCTTTGTCTGTTAGTTTTCTTTCTTTGCCATCAAGGGTAATAAATACCGAATCCTGGGCTAAGTTTTTAACAATCACTTCTCCGCCAACAATGGCGTCTGCGTCAAAAGCATGAAGGGGTTGCCCCGTTTCATGCAAAATGAAATTGGTGATGTCTACAATATTATTGATAGGTCTTAGACCAATGGAAAGCAATCTGTTTTTTAGCCAATCTGGCGATTCTGACACAGTTACACCACTAATGCTGATTCCTGCATAACGTGGGCAATCCGCCGCATTTTCTACGGTTACTTTAATGGGCAAATTATTGTTGTCATGTTTGAACCCATTGCTAAAAGGCGTTTTTACCCTTGCGTCTTTTTGGTGATGGGTTAGGTAAGCACAAACGTCTCTGGCTACTCCAAAATGACTCATGGCATCCATTCTATTGGGGGTTAACCCAATTTCATAAATCCAATCACTATAAGGTTGAAAATAAGTAGCAGCAGGGGTTCCAGGAACTGCGTCTGCACCAAGCACAATAATGCCATCATGGCTACCACCCAAGCCAATCTCGTCTTCTGCACAAATCATACCCTGACTTTCTACCCCACGAATCTTGGCCAATTTCATGGTCATTGGCTCACCGTTCAAAGGATAAATAGTAGTACCCACCGTGGCCACCACTACTTTTTGACCAGCAGCTACATTGGATGCACCACAAACTACTTGCAAGTGTTCTGCAGCGCCAATATTTACTTTGGTCAATTTTAATTTATCAGCATTGGGATGCTGTTGGCAATCCAACACTTCTCCAATCACTAAACCGGCCAACCCACCTTTGATGCGTTCGTATTTTTCCAGACTCTCCACTTCCAAGCCAATGGAAGTAAGGATTTTGGATAATTTTTCAGGATCCAGGACCTCAGGAAGGTATTCGCTCAACCAATTGTAACTAATTGTCATGTTTCAAATCCGTTTTCGGTTGCCAAAAATAGGTTATAAAAGCGGGATAAATGCCTAAAAATGAAAGTGGAATACCATTTCAGTTAAGTCATTTTGGGGATTTGGAGCCCCAGAATGAGAAAAATCTTTCTGCACAAGGTTCTGTGTATATTTCTAGAAAAAGATAGGAAAACTTTTGAAATTGGTGGATAACAGTGGACATTTGTGTGAATAGCCCCTATTTTGATGTGAATGACCATGGAATAACCTGTGGACGAAAATTGAATTAAAAATATTTTTACAACCCGATTTCTTAACTCATATTCGCTCCCCCCATGAAAGAAGACTTTATTGGATTCTTGAATGGGTAGCCTTATAAATACGGATTTTACTAAATAGAAAGCAAGCATAATGGAACTTACCAGTTTGAATAAAGACCGCAAAAGAAGAAAGACCTCAGTTGATATGAGCACCATGGTTTATGGTAAGGTACCTCCACAGGCAAAGGAATTGGAAGAAGCCGTTTTGGGGGCCATCATGCTTGAAAAAAGTGCCTTTGACACCGTTACTGAAATTTTAAAGCCAGAATGTTTTTATGTAGAAGCACATCAGAGCATTTACAAAGCCATGCAAGGCCTGCAACAAAAAAGCATGCCTATTGATATTTTAACAGTAGTAGAAGAATTAAAAGTTCGGGAACAATTAGACGTTGTGGGTGGTCCTTATTTTGTTACTAAACTCACTAACGCTGTAGTATCTACTGCCAATATTGAAGCACATGCTAGAATTGTTTTGCAAAAATTTATTCAACGCGAATTAATCAGAATTAGCGGTGAAATTATTGGTGATGCTTATGAAGACAGTACCGATGTATTTGACCTGTTGGATGAAAGTGAGACCAAGATGTTCAACATTACCAACAACTACCTAAAAAAGAATTTTGAAGAAATTACCAATGTGTTGGCCAAGACCATCAACCGAATTGATGAGTTAAGAACCAAAACAGAAGACATATCAGGCGTGCCCAGTGGGTTTGCCACACTAGACAGAATTACTTATGGTTGGCAGCCTACGGATTTAATTATTCTTGCAGCAAGACCTTCTGTGGGTAAGACTGCTTTTGCCCTGAACCTAGCGCGTAACGCGGCTTTACACCCAACCAAACCCGTTCCAGTTGGCTTTTTCTCTTTAGAGATGAGTGCCTCTCAGTTGGTACAGCGTATCCTGAGTGCTGAAAGCGAAATCTTGATGGAAAAAATTAGCCGAGGAAAACTGGAAGAACACGAGTACCAGCAATTACTCAATAAGGGCATTAAGAAATTAGAAGTAGCACCCATCTTTATTGATGACACCGCAGCACTAAATATTTTTGAATTCCGTGCCAAAGCCAGAAGGCTGGTAAACAAACACAAAGTAGGCATCATTATCATTGACTATTTGCAGTTGATGAGTGGTTCCAATGATAAGGGTGGTAACCGTGAACAAGAGATCAGTAATATCTCCAGAAACTTAAAAGCACTGGCCAAAGAGTTAAGTGTTCCCATTATTGCACTGAGTCAGTTGAGTCGTGCGGTGGAAACCAGAAAAGAAAGCAAGATGCCACAGTTGAGTGACTTGCGTGAATCTGGTGCTATTGAACAGGATGCGGATATGGTTATGTTTATCTATCGTCCAGAATACTATGAAGTAAAGAGTAATGAGATGGGTGAGTCTACCCATGGTGAAACCCATATTAGAATTGCCAAACACCGTAATGGTTCTTTGGAAACCGTTAAACTACGCGCTAACCTTGCCATTCAACGTTTTGAAGAATGGGAAGAAGGTGGTGGTGGATTCCCTGCTCCGGGTAGCAATTTTAAATCATTGGGTGCAGCACCTCCAGCTGCCGGTGGCGATGGTGCCAAATTCTATTTGCAAAAAGGAAGCAAGATGAATGAAGCAGATTTTGATCAAGGTTATGAAACAGAACAACCTTTCTAATGAGTGTCCCTTTTTTTTATGAACCCCAGATCAAAGCGGGTGCAAGCACATTTGAACTAAGTGAAGCCAGCAGCCGTCATTGCATTCAAGTATTGCGCATGAGAAATGGTGCGCTATTAAATCTAACCAATGGCAAGGGCTTAAAATTTGAGGCAAGCATCCTAAGCGAAGATCGCAAAGCGGCCGTGGTACAAATACTTTCCTCAGAAACAATTCCAGCGCCCAAGCGCGCTAATAGCATTGGTATTGCACTGCTGAAAAACAATGATCGTTTTGAATGGATGCTGGAGAAAATAACAGAAATCGGCGTAAGCCAAATCTACCCTTTGAATAGCAAAAGAAGTGAACAACATCGCTTTCGTTTTGATAGACACCAACAAATTATTATTGCAGCTATGTTACAAAGTCAGCAATGCTGGCTACCCATACTCCATGAACCAATAGCTGTTACAAAATTGATGCAAGATGCTGACCAAGCCTTGAAATTGATTGCACATTGTGAGGAGGATCAAAAGAACCCATTACAAGAGGTTCCTGCTGCGCAATCAAGTTTAATTTTAATAGGACCAGAAGGTGATTTTAGCAGAGAAGAAATTGATCTAGCGCTTCAAAACAATTTTATTCCCGTTAGTTTGGGTGAAACCAGACTTAGAACGGAAACAGCAGGTGTAGTGGCCATGACCCTAATAGCCAATCCTGCTAGTCCCTTGTCTTAATTCAGTAACTTACATTCATGAAAACCAAGCACTTGACCATTGCAGTATGTCTGCTAATGCTTTTTGCAGCCTGCAAAAACTTCAAAAAGCAAAAAAGAGCCGTGGTGCGCGATACCAGCATCACCAAAACCACTTCCTTTAATAACCTATTTTTTGATAGTCTTGGCATTAGTCATTTTTTAGAGACGCATCCAGACTTTCAACCCTTTGAAGAACAATACCAAGACTTTTACAAAGTGCGTAATTTTCAATACGCTTGGTTTGACAACAAGGGGATTACGGAACAGGCCAATCATTTTCTAAACTTGCTGAATACTGCTGTAATTGATTTAC
>CALRXZ020000038.1:0-27152 GCA_943372255.1 Chitinophaga pinensis | reverse complement strand
ATAACTGGCATTGGTATGGCTGGCATTGGGGTACCGCTGAAACCGGTAACAACGCCACGCATGAACTAGACATTGCGCGATGGGCCTTGCAAGTGACTTATCCTGAAAAAGTGGAAGTGGAAGCGGCCAAGCGTCATTTTAAAAACGATGGTTGGACCATGTATGATACCATGGATGCTACTTTCCGTTTCCCTGATAACAAGATTATCCAGTGGGATGGTAAGAGCCGCGGTGGTTATAAAACCTATGGCTCTGACCGTGGTACCATTATCTATGGTAGTGAGGGTACGGTGTTTGTAAACAGAGATGGCTATACCTTATATGACCGCGTGGGTAAGAAAATCAAAGACAGCAAAGCTTCTGGTTCTGAAGCGGGCACAGCCCTTGGCGGCGGTGGCGATATGACCGATGCGCACGTAGCCAATTTCTTTAACGTGATCCGCGGCAAAGAAACCAAACTAAATTCTCCTATTGAAGAAGGCGCTATTAGCCAGATGATGTGTCACTATGCCAATATTGGCTATAGGATTGGCAAGTCTTATTCCGTGAATACCCAGAACGGGCATATTTTGGATAAAGACGGGATGAAGCTTTGGGACAGACAATATGAGAAGGGTTGGGAGCCTAAGTTATAGGTAGGACCTTAGGTGTTGATTTTCAATAGATTTTGTTTTTATTTTATTTGCCAGATACATTGTTATCTGGCATTTTTTTGTTTGCTATTCATAAATCAATTGATATAAATCATCAAAAAGGTTGACAAATACAAAATAATTACTAATTTTGTCAACCAACTTGCTCAAGTCACTAAACCTGCCGTCATGAATGCTTTTGCCGAACGTCTTAAATCAGCCCGTATAATGAAAGGTTGGTCGCTACAAGAGCTGGCCGATAAAGTTGATATATCAATATCAAAGCAATCATTAAATAAGTATGAGCTCAATTCCATGAAACCAGATGGTGATGTACTTATTGCTTTGGCAAAAGCCTTGGATGTAAAACCTGATTATTTTTTAAAAGAATCCAAAATAAAACTTGAGCCAGTTGAATTTAGAAAGAAAGCAAAACTTTCGGTTAAAAGTATTGAGAGCATCAAAGAAAGGATTAAGGAATTTTTGGAGCGTTATTTAGAAGTTGAAGATTTGTTACAAATCAAAACCACTTTTAATAATCCAATTGAAGACATTTTAATTAGTGATGTTGAGGATGTAGAAGCGGCAGCAATAAAATTAATCAGAAACTGGAAACTTGGGTTTGACCCCATTCCCAATGTAATTGAAATGTTGGAGGATAATGGGGTTAGGGTTGTAGAAATAGATGCTGAAGATGAATTTGATGGACTTAGCACTTTTGTTGGTAATATTCCTGTTGTAGTGATTAATAGAAATTATGCTGTTGAAAGAAAACGTTTTACTGCTCTTCATGAATTAGGTCATCTTGTTTTGAAAATAGAGGAAGGTGCAGATAAAGAAAAAATTTGTCATGCTTTTGCCGGAGCACTTTTATTACCTGATGATTGCTTAGAAAAATTAATTGGAGAAACCAGGAACAATATTGCACCCGGTGAATTGGTAAGCATTAAAGAGCAATTTGGAATTTCTATTCAAGCCATTATGATGCGTGCCCAACTAAAAGGTATCATTGATAAAAATGTTGCAGTGCGTTTTTGGAAATCAATGGCGGGAAATAAAAAAGAATCTGGTTTTGGTTCATTTGCAGGAAAGGAAAAGAGTTATCGGTTTGATCACTTGGTATTTAGATTAGCAGCCGAAGATATTGTAAGTCTTAGTAAAGCCGCTAATCTTGCAGGCAAGAAGCTGGCAATATTCAGAGAGGAGTTGGACGCAACTGAAATAAGTTAAACCTACCTCCATCAAATGCAAACTATAGCAGTACAAGACGCCAATATTTTAATAGACCTAATCAAAACAGGTCTATTTGACCATTGTCTAGCACTGCCTTTTTCTTTTACAACCACTAATATTATCATGGATGAATTAATAGAGGAGCAAGCTGCTGTTATTGAACCTCATATTAATTCGGGAAAGTTTTCTGTGATTAAAATTACTGCAGATGAACTAGGTGAGATTATGTTATTGAGCGAAGAGAATACAAGTTTATCTGAACAAGATTGGTCTGCATATTATTACGCTCAAAAAAAATCAAGTTTATTATTAACTGGTGATAAAAGACTACGAACCATCGCTGAATCAAAAGGGATAATAGTTTGTGGAATTTTATGGGTTTTTGATAGGCTTGTTGAAAATGGTGTTTTATCAGAAGAAGAAGCTTGTACTAACCTAAAAATCCTAAAGAATATAAATAAGCGAATTCCACAAACCGAATATGAGAAGAGAATAAAAAATTGGTGTAAATAAATTCTCCAAATTTTCACTTAATTAGAATAAAACCCACCCCGGCCTGCGGCCACCCCTCCAAGGAGGGGATGTTTAGAACTGTTTGTAATGAATATCTAGAAACTGTTGAAAGGATTCTTTGTAAGATTCGCTCAAGGGAATTTCTTCTTGGCCAATTTTTACGGAGGACTTTTCAATAGTGTCTACATGCGCCAGAGAAATAATATAGGACTTGTGAATGCGGATAAACTGATAGGGCATTAATTGCTCTTCAAACGTTTTCATGTTTTGCAGCACCAGGTATTTTGTCTTACCCGCATAGATTGTCACATAATTACCCGAGCCCTCAATATGGGTAATATCCATGATCCGCAGCTTCTGCGTTTTGTAATCTGTTCTTACAAAAATAAAATCCTGTTGGTCGGCTTTCATTTTTGGCAGGGCCGATTTTTCTGAAGTGCTTGGTTCTACCAGGGCACGCACTTTTTGAATAGATCGTTCAAATCTTTCAAAAGAAAATGGTTTGAGCAAATAGTCTGCAACGTCTAGTTCAAATCCTTGCAGGGCATAGTCTGGATAAGCCGTGGTGAGCACTATCTTGGTTTGTTTTTGAATACTCTTGGCCAGGTCTAATCCATTTAAGCGATTCATTTGTATGTCTAGATACACCAATTGAATCTGTGGATGTTCTACCAAATATTTCAAACCTTCAATGGGGTCCGTGAATTGCGCCACCAATTGAAAGGAATCAATTCTTGCTCCATAGGTCTTGATTATACCCAATGCATTTTCTTCATCATCAATAGCTATGGCTTGTATCATGGGTTCAAATCTATTTCAAGTTTGGCAAGATATTGTTCACCGCTTGCTCCCAATGCTAAATGATGTTTGTTGGGATACAAAATCTGCATTCTTTTAATCAAATTGGGAATGCCAATGCCATTGTTCTGGTCCTTAGAAATGCCTTGGGCAATTTTGTTGCTCACGCTATAATGCAGTTTGCCTGCGGCGATATGTAGAGAAATGATTACTGGTTCTGTTTCTGTTCCTGGCTCTCCGTGCTTGAATGCATTTTCTACAAATGTGAGCAGGATCATGGGTGGAATTTGGCAGGATCCAAATTGATCTTCCTGAGTTACGTTGAGTTCAATTTGGTCTTTTGGAAACCTAAGCCTATGCAGTTCTATGAACTTGAGCAAGTGTTGGTATTCCTTGTCTAGACCTACCCAATCAGATTTTTCATCTAATACATAACGCAACAGATCTGAGAGCTTTAACAAAGCATCTGCTGTTTTAGCGGATTGGATCAATGCCAGATAATAGATATTGTTGATGGTATTAAACAAGAAATGTGGATTCAGTTGATTGCGGAGCAAACTCAGTTCTGCCTGTGCCTTTTCTTTTTCCAATACTAGGGCTGCCCGCTCTTTGGCAAACCAATCTCTTGCAAATGCATATCCCAATCCTAGTAGATAATAGGTTAGCGCAGAGATTAGGTTTTGAACAAAATAGTTAGGTGTTGTTGGTCCTTTTTTGGGTTGCTTAATAGTATTGAGTAAATAAAAAACAGGTCCGTTTAAAAATTGCCTTGACCAATTGAATAGCTGTGTAAATGCCAATAAGAGTACCACGGTCAACAACAAAAATGGGATGAGTTTTTTTCTTTTGCTGTATTGTGGAAACACAATGAATGCTGCTACTGCCAATACTATAGACTGGGTAAGATGTGTAGCTATTCTATAATAGCCAATATTGTCACTGGGCCAGAGTTTACCCAAAAACAAATAATAAGTAAACCAAAATAATTGGAATACAAATAGCACTAAAGCTATTTCCAAAAGGCTATTGATGGCTTTCTTTTCCATGACAGGCATGACACTAAAGTAAGGGATAATCTTGCTGCAATTGGGCCTTTTTGCTTGATTATTTTTCACGTAAGAATTAGGGCAATTCATCATGATTAAAAGGCAATTGACACATTGTTTCTAAACCTCCCTGCATTATTCGGTAATATGCTGTACATAAAACCACCAAAAGGAAACTGCATGCGTAAAATTTCAAAACTGGCCCTTGCCCTCCTCCTAGTTTTAGGAAGCATTGTGGCAGATGCCCAGGTTAAAACAATTTCCGGAGTCATTCGTGAAGAACAGGATGGCTTTCCCATTTCAGGCGCTTCAATTCGCGTAAAGGGAACCAATACCGGAACCGTCAGCAATGAAAAAGGGGAATTCAGTCTCAAAGCCAATGCTGGTAATTTGATCCTGATTGTTTCTTCAGTAGGTTATGAAGACCGTGAAGTACCCGTAGTTGATGGCAAAATGGCCAGATTCATTGAACTACAACCAACCGTGAAAACCATGAAAGACGTGGTGGTCATTGGTTATGGTAAAGTAGACAGACGTAAACTAACCGGATCTGTTGGAACCCTTAAGCCTGACCTGGTGGGTTCTAATCCTGTTTCCGTTGACAAATTATTACAAGGTAGATTGGCTGGTGTTCAAGTGTCTCCTGCAAATGGTGCTCCTGGTTCGGCTTCTGCCATTACCATTCGTGGTGTAACTACTTTGAGCGATGCGGGTAATACCCCATTGATTGTCATTGATGGTGTTCCCATGTATGGTCAAGACAGAACCAGTAACTCAACCAACTTTAGTGCTAGTGGATCTGCTGCCAGTTTTACGCAGCCCATTACGGCCAATAGTTATACACCCAGAAATCAGTTTGAAAGAAATCCCCTGGCCAATTTGAACCCAGACGATATTGAAAGCATGGAAGTGCTAAAAGACGCTTATGCTACTTCTATCTATGGTAGCCGCGGTGCTGCTGGGGTAATTCTAATTACCACTAAGAAAGGGGCCTTGGGTAAACCTAGAGTAAATATTGGTATTGGAACATCGGCGCAGCAAGCTTTTAATCTTCCTTCTATTATGACGGGTGATGAATACAGTACTTTCTACACTGCGTATTTTGATACATTGAATAACAGAAGACCTACCGTTGGTTGGCCTCCTGCCAACAGGGCTTTCAAAAAAGGATATAATACCAATTGGTTAGACCAAATTCTGCAAACAGGTATTGGTTATAATCTCTCTGCCTCTGTGAGTGGTGGTACTGACAAGACCCGTTATTTTATCAGTGGTGGTTATGACAAAGAAGCCTCTTATATTACCAACAATGATTTTCAGCGTGCGCAAGCAAGGGTGAATATTGAAACTTCTTTGACCAATAATTTTAAAGTAGGCATTTCTTCTGCTTTGAGTTCTACAGTGAACAATGCACTCAATGCACAGCGTGCTTATTATGACGCGGTAATCAAAGCACCCAATATTCCTGTCTATGATAGTTTGGGTTTGTATGCATGGAGAGCCGTGTATTCTCCTGCTAACATCATCAATGGTACAGCTCCTCAAAGAGACCTGAATCCAGTAGGTACCATTAATACTGGTAAGAATCAGGTAACTGATTTGCGCGCTATTAGTTCTGTATTTGCAGAATGGAAATTGGCTAGCTGGTTAACCTATCGTTTTGACTTTGGTGTTGACTGGTATAACACAAAAGCCTATAGCCGTGAGATTGACAAACAAGGAACCCTGCGTGGTGCTGCTACAGAAAGCAATATCAACAACCTAAAAACCGTAGTCAACAACCTCTTGAATTTCAACAAGCGTTTTGGTGACCACAGTATTAGTGGTGTGGTTGGTCAAAGTTTTGAGCGTTCTACAGAAAGTGCTACTACTTTAACTGCGTCTAACTTTATGGATGATCGGGTTTTGAGTATTATCTCTGCCTCTACCAGATCTGTAACCAATGCCCTAAATCAAGAATGGACACTGGCTTCTTTCTTGGGTAGACTAGACTATGGTTATAAAGACAAATACTTATTGGGTATTACCAATAGAATTGATGGTTCTTCTAGGTTTAGTTCCAACAACCGTTATGTAAGTTTCCCTTCTGTTTCTGCGGGATGGGTTTTATCTAAAGAGAAATTCCTGAAAAATACCACTTGGATCAATGAGCTAAAACTGCGTGGTAGCTGGGGTTTAACAGGTACCGATGGTGGTGCTGGTTATTATGGTAGCCTTGGTCAGTATTCTTATACTAGCACAGGTACAACTTACGCAGGTACAACAATCATTAGTGGTACTCGCCCGGCTAACGCCGATTTAAAATGGCAACAAACCACCAATATAGATTTTGGTATTGACGCCGGATTCTTGCAAAACCGCATCAGAGTAACAGCAGAATATTATCAACGTACTACCAAGAACCTCTTGGTAAATGGTGGTCTTCCTGGTTTTGTTGGGTTCAGTACCCAACAACAAAACTTGGGTGAGTTGGTAAACAAGGGTTTTGAATTAACCCTGACTACCAAGAATATTGACAAGAAAGACTTTAGCTGGATCAGTAGTTTCAATATTGCACGCAATGAAAATATTATCACTCGTTTAGACTTTGCCAATAAGTTAGACGCTTCTCTTACGGCTGAAAGATCTGGTGGTCGCTTCTGGACAGAAGGTGGTTCTGCTACTGCTTTCAACCTCATGTATTGGGGTGGTGTAGACGCTGCAACAGGTAACCCACGCTGGATTGGCGCCAACGATACGGTTTCATTGGTTCCTTTTGAAATCTTGTACACTGGTACTTCTAAAGACTATAATAGTCAGCGTAGAAATCTGGGCGATGCCTTACCCAAATTCTTTGGTGGCTTTGATAACAGAATCCGTTACAAAGATTTTGAATTTTCTTTCTTCTTCACTTTTGCTTCTGGAAACACGGTTTTCAATGGTGCTAAAGCTTCTATGTATGCCTTTAGTTCTGTTGACGCTCCCAACCTTTCTAGAGATATCTTAAACTACTGGAGACAACCCGGTGATGTAACTGAGATTCCAGCATTGATTAACAAATCCAATACGGCTTTCACACCCGGTGGTAGCACGTCTCAATTCAATGACTATACCCTTGGAAGAAACTCTTCTAGGTTCTTAGAAGACGGGTCATTTATTCGTTTGAAAAACCTAACCCTGGCATATAACCTTGGTCAAGGTTTGTTGAAAAAAGCGGGTATAGTAGGTGGCAATATCAAACTCTATGTAGAAGCCAACAACGTATTCTTGATTACCAAGTATACGGGCATTGATCCTGAAGTAAGTGCCTATGGTTCTTCTGTGTTGCAAGCTGGTTATGATGAGATCAGCATGCCTAATCCGCGCAGTTTTAGAATTGGATTTAAAATTGGATTGTAAATCAACTTAAAATTTTAGTATGAAATCAACTATCAAAATATTGGGTGTTTTACTAATTGTTCTTAGCTCTTGCAGCAAGCAATTGGATCTACCTCCAGAAAATATTCTAACGGAATCACAGGTATTAAGTAGCCCCAATAGCGCCGATGCGCTTTTGGCCAGTGCTTATTTTAAATCTTATTCCGCCATCAAGAACTATTATTACATGAGTGCCGATGTGGCAACGGGTAACGCACTCACCATTCCTACAAGTGGATTTTTGTCTTTATGGAATGGTACCCTTACTTCTGGATCAAACTTGGTACAGACTGTTTGGAACAATCATTACAATGCCATCAACGAAGCCAACGTAATCATTAACCTGATTCCCAATTCAAATTTTGATGGGGCAGTAAAAACCAAACTGATTGCTGAAGCAAAATTTGTTCGTGCCTTGAACTATTTTATTCTACTCAGAGATTTTGGAAGTGGTGCTATTACGGGTAACCTTGCTGGTCCTGGTGTTCCCTTGCAATTGGTGAATTATTCTAACTATGACGTAAGTAAAAATTTGCCTAGGTCTTCTTGCTTAGAAGTGTACACACAAATTTTAAAAGACTTGGATGAAGCTGCGGCTAATCTAACAGATCTAACAACTGCTACTCCTCAAGCATTTAGAGGTAGGGCACAAAAAACAACCTGTAATGCTTTGGCATCAAGGGTTTGTTTATACATGCGTGATTATGCAAAAGCGGTTAGTTATTCAGCGCTTGCCATGACCAATACCACGCAATATGTATTGGCTAGTTCTCCTGCATTGGTTTTCCCAGTTACATCGGCCACAGCCAATTTGGCTTTGAGCACTGAATTCATCTTTGCTTTTCCAGTAAGTTATAATTCAGACGCAACGGAGAATAACCTCACGGGTTATTATGCCAAGACAGCTATTTGGCCAGCACCTGCTTTCTTGGCTACCTATGCTGCCAACGATATTAGAAATAGCGCCAGCATGATGGTGGTGGGTAACACTGCGGGTCCTGCCAATTTATTCTGCCCTTCTAAATTTGCTAACCCAACAGGTAGAGATCATTTGCCCATTATCCGTTTAAGTGAAATCTATTTGAACAAGGCCGAAGCATTGGTTAGGTCTACTAGTTCTGTGAATGCAGAAGCCATTACATTGTTAAACGCTATTCGCCAACGTTCTTTTCCAACTGGTCTTAAACCTGCCCCTTTTACCGCGGCTAGTTTTGCCACTGCCAATGATTTAATCACGGCTATTTTAAAAGAACGCAAATGGGAACTGGCTTTTGAAGGTCATGACATGTTTGACAATATTAGAACTGGTGTTGCTCCCAATGCAGCTCTAGCAAATACAACCAAATGGGTGTATCCCATTCCTAAAAGAGAGATTGATTTGACCAATGGTTTGATTACCCAGAACCCTGGTTATTAATCTTTGAAGCCCCTATAACCGTTCACTAATAAAAAGCCAAATGAGAAAAATATTTTTAGGATTATACTTGCTTCTTGTTGTTGCCGCTTTTGGCCAAAACAAGGAAACTAGTTGCAAAATTCAAGGTCATTTAGAAAACTCCTCTGGAGCCGAGTTGATCATTTACAAATTTGACAATTCTTTTGAAACAGCTATTCCTGTTGATCAGAAGGGCAATTTTGCGGGAACATTTAAACTCAATGATCCTGGTTTGTATTTTATTAAACAGGGAAAAGCCTATTCAACTGTTTTTTTGAAAAACAGTTATGACCTGACGGTGAACATAGACACCAAAGTTTTTGCAAAATCCATGGTCTTCAGCGGAGAGGGTGCAGACTTTAATAAATACCTGAAAGACAAGGCTGAATTAAAAAGCAATCTAATTGTTGATGCAAAAGTATTTTTTGTAGTACCTAACGATAGCTTTTTAGTCAGGATTGACAACTACGCAGTTAAATTGAAGCAACAATTAGAGGGCACTAAACTTGTCAAAGAAGATAGGGATCTTGCCCAAAAATTGATTCAGTATGATTATTTGTTAATTAGAAATAACTATCAAAAATTCTATGTATTTCATGCCAAAACCCAACCCTTTATTCCAGAAAACTATCTGGATCCCATTAGGAACTTAGACATGAATGATGCTCAGGCCTATAATAATTCCATGGATTATAGATACCTGATCATTGACAATTGGCGGATTCATGAAGCAGATGCTAAAAAGAAAAATCCCAATCATTCCATCATTGAATTTACTGGCGCTTTTGCAGACAAGATTCAATACGAACCCGTTAGGGATCAGGTAGTGCGTATGCTCTTTAATCAGGTAGATGCACGCAACGCCAACTTTGAATTGAACTACCAGAAAATTAAACCCATGGTGAGGGTTGCAAAAAGTAAGGAAGAATTAGAAAAGCGCTTATCAACGGCCCAAACCAATAGAGCGGGTATGTCTTTGACTGGTTTTGATTACGAAAACCACAAGGGTGGAAAGACTAGTCTTGCTTCTTTAAAGGGCAAGTATGTATACATTGATATTTGGGCTACCTGGTGTGGACCCTGTATTAGAGAGTTCCCGGAATTAACCAAACTGATTGCGGATTATAAGGGTAATCAAAATATTGAATTTGTTTGTATCTCCATAGACAGCAAAGAAGACTATAAAAAATGGCGCGATTTTGTAACGGCGCAAAAAGTAGGCGGTCTTCAGTTGATTGCAGACAAAGGATTGGATGCGGATTTCATGAAGTTTTTAAACGTGAGTTTGATTCCTAGAAATGTGTTGATTGATCCTCAGGGCAATATTATTTCTTCTGCAGGTCTTAGACCTTCTGATATCAAAACAAGAGAGACTTTGGCTAAATATGTGGGTGCGCCAATTGTGAAAACGGTGGCTAAATAAGGGGCTACTTCTTCCCAAGGCCTATCAAATAATCAAACAGATTTACTTCTGTAGGCAGATTTAATTTCTTGCGCAGGCGGTAGCGGCTAATCTCTACCCCTCGCACAGAGATGTTCATGAGCTGGGCCATTTCTTTGGTGCTCAGGTTCATGCGCAAGTAAGCACAGAGCTTGATCTCATTATTGGTGATATTGGGGTGAATCTCTTTTAAGTGTACTATATAGTCACTATGAACTTTGTCAAAATGCTTGGTAAAATATTCCCACTCCTCGTCTAGATGTTCGTCTTCACTCAAGGTCTTGATCATTTTCTTGAGCTCGGTAATAGTGTATTCGTTGTCAATCTTCTTGGCTATCTGTGTGAGCTCATTTTTTACCTTGGTTAGGATCTCTCCTTTTTTGACCAAGTGCATGGCGGATGATGCTAGTTCGGTATTCTTGAAATTTAAATCGGCCTCCAGCTTTTCATTTCTTAATGCTACTAGCTCGCTTTCTGTTTTATTAATTTCTAGCTCGTGTATATAAACCAGCTTCTGTTGCTCTTCTTGAAAATGCTTTTTCTGTTGCAAGAATTTTTTCTTCTGCCACAAGTACAAACCAAAAATGGCCAAGCTACCAATTAGAAAATAGAGCAAAAGAGCCCAAAGGGTTCTATACCAGGGTGCCAAAATTTGAAACTGATAACTGGCTACATTAGATTCTGTACCCAAATTATTTCTGGCCCTTACTTCAAAACTATAATTGCCCGGGGGCAGGTTGGTGTATTCCTTTTCTGTTCTATGTGACCAAGATGACCAATTGTTTTCAAAACCCTTGAGTCTAAAACTGTATTCCAAAAACGCCATATAACCGTGTTGCGCGGCGGCAAAATCTACATGTATGGAATTATAGGCGTAAGCAATATTGGGAATCTGCTCTTCTAACTGTTCTGATGCTTGGTTAACGGTATTAAAATAACCCCCAAAAATGGTACTGTCTAAATTGTTGCCAATGCGCAATGACCTAATCTGCACCTGCAGTTTAGAACTATGTTGTTTGTACTTGAGATAATTAATATGGTAGAAACCCTGCTCCCCACCCATGATAATATTGTTCTGGTCAATGGGATAGATCATCTCAAATCCGCTAAGCATTTTATTCTTGAGTTCGGGAATCTCTATGACCTGCGGAGCCGATCCGCTAAAGTCTATCACAGCAATTTCTTTGTCATGGATAAACCAGATATTGCCATCTTGGTCTTCTTTTAGGTAGCGAATGCTTTGGTTGCCAAGTAATGATGCGTAAAAACTATCGGCCACAAAGCGGTCACTTGATTTCTGGTATGCATAAACACCCTTCTCTGTGGCCACCACAATTTTGTTTCTAATCTTATATACATGGTTATTCAAATTAGAGGGCAGACCCCGGGTCATCCCATAGCCATTGGCCAAGAACTGCTCATTAATTTTAAAAACTCCATGATAAGGATGCGATACCCAAATCTGGTTCATCCCGTCTACGGCCACAAATCGGCTGGATTCTAAAAACCCATTGATGGGGGTTTGTTTTCCGCTGTCTATGAGCATGAGCCCCTTGTAATTTCCCGCCACCATGCCGCCACCATAGGGTATAAAATTCCAAAAACCCGTATAGGTAGAAATAGGCTTGGCGTTTTGACCCATTACTTCAAAAGCCCCCTCATGATGGCCCAAGAGCAATTTGCCCTTGTATTCCTGTAAGCCCCAGCTCTGCCCACGGGTATTGGCTACCAGTGAAAAATTGCCCTGACTAAAACTCAGGTCTTTGGTAGCTTTTAACGTTACCGTGAACAAACCATTGGAAGTTCCTAGGTACAATTGGTTCTGAAACATCCAAGCCGCATAGCCAGATTCTTCATTTAGCTGTGGCGATATCTTTTTAATAGCACTATTATAGGCTATAAAATCTATCCCGTTATTTAGTCCCAACCAGAGATTCTTGTCTTTATCTAAGAAAATGCTCAGGATATTATTGTTCTGCAGCCCCTCCGTTCTGGAAAATTGCTGCACTATATTGCCATTCACATCTATAATATAGACACCCCCATTGGTGGTGGCCAGGGCCATCCATTCCTGATTAATCACGGTACTGGCATAAATACGGTCATTGGCAAAAACGGCGTTATTGGCCGTATTAATTTTTTCTAGCTGGTTTTGCCTGAGGCGATAAAGACCATTTTTCAAGGTAGTGATGATGGCCGTACTACCATCTACGGATAGGATCCCCGTAACCGCATCGTCCTTGGGAATTGGGTTGACCAATCCCTCGAAATAGGGTTGAAGACTGTTTTTATTGTCTAAATAGAGTAGACCGTCTTTAAAATCCTGCACCAATAACTGGTCATTGCAGACACCCATATAGGCAAATTCTCCCTGGGCCTTTATTACCCTTACTTGGTTGGGTTGAAACTGAAAAATCTGGTAGGCAGTTCTAAAATAAATAGCTTTTTGGTAATTAACTATGTCCCAAACGTCTCCAAACACCCTTTCTGACTTGGGAATTTGGTCTACTAGGCTTGTAAATACCAGTTTTCCCTGCTGATTGGGGGCAAAATAGCCCAGCTCATCCTGACCTCCCACATAGATTCTACCGTCTTCTCCTATTTGTACAGAGCGCACAATGGTTCTATTGGGCAAGGGATACAATTGCCAGTTATGTCCGTCAAAACTGAGTAAGCCCTCATTATTGGCTGTATAGATATTACCCCTGCTATCTTGTTGCAGATCCCAGTTTTGTACCCCAGCCCCGTATTGCTTTTTGGAGTAGTTGATGATCTCCGGTAGGCCAATACTGTTTTGAGCATATAAGCCCAAAGGAAGTAATAGTAGTATGAGTAGTTTTTGAAACAAGGTTGGTTTTCTGATACTGAATATAACAAAAAAAAGCTGATGTAGTTTTGTAGTAGCCCATTTTGCATAAAATCAGTCATTTACAATCTGTGATGTAGCTAAGATGTAGTAGTTAATATCATAATTGCTGTACAACAAAATAGTTTTACTGTCTGAATTACTCAAGTTTTTCATTTACTAAAACGATTGCATTATGAGATTAAAATTGCTACTGCTCTGCCTCATGGTAGTCATGGGCGGGTTACTACAGCAGGCACTGGCACAGCCAACGGCTGTTTCCGGTAAGGTTACCAATAAAACTACAGGGGAGGCCATGGTTGGTGCTTCCATTACTGTCCAGGGCGGCAAAACGGCTACAGCCACAGACGCCCAGGGTAAGTTCACCATTAACGCCGCCAAAGGCGCGGTGCTTTTAGTTAGTTATACCGGTTTTGAAACCGCTAAACTAACCGTAGACGGATCTGCCAACCTGAGCATCGCTCTTGAGCAGAGCAGTGCTAATACCTTAAATGATGTAGTAGTCATTGGTTATGGTACCCAAAAAATTACCAAAGTATCTGGTGCCATTTCTACGGTGAAGGCCGAAGACCTGGAAAAACTAAAACCTGTTAGAACAGAAGAAGCTTTGCAAGGCCGTGCTTCTGGGGTAAGCGTTATTCAAAGTGGTTCTCCTGGTTCCAAACCCACCGTATTAATCAGGGGTATTCCTTCTTTCTCTGGTACGGATCCTGTGGTCATCATTGACGGGGTTCCTCAAACCCTTACAGACTTTAACAGCATCAACGCTGCCGATATTGAGTCTATTAACGTACTAAAAGACGCTGCTACTACCGCCATTTATGGGGTAAAAGGTGGTAACGGTGTAATTGTGGTGACTACCAAGAATGGTAGAAAAAACCAGAAAACAGATATTAACCTCAACACCAATTTTGGCGTTCAGAACGTAATCAACACCATTGGCGTCTTAAACGCTACTGAATATGCTGCCATGATCAATGAGGGTAGCACCGTAGCAGGTGGTCCGGTTGTATTTTCAGACCTAAGCAAATTGGGTGTGGGTACTAACTGGCAAAATGAAGTGTTCAAACCTGCTAGTTTTCAAACCCATTCTATTTCTGCCAGAGGTGGTAGTGATAAGATGACCTACTTCTTAAGTGGTGGTTATCTAGACCAAGGTGGTATTGTGGGTGGTAATGATAAAAGCAATTTTAGCCGCGGCAACTTTACTGCTAACCTAAGTTTTGACCTGAGTTCAAAAGTTAAATTTTTGGTCAACACTACTGCTGTTACTTTAAACAGCAAGGGGATTCAAGAAAACTCTTTTAACTCTGTAATTGGTAGTGCCATCAATTTTGATCCTACCGTTTCTGTAAACAACACAGTTCCAAATACCGTAGGTCAATATGGATTTAGTAATCTCTTATTATCTGAGATTTTTAACCCATTGACCAAGTTGGAAAATACCTACAACAAAAATGCAGGTACTAAGCTCTATGGTAAGTTTGAATTACAATATGATGTATTAAAGAACTTAAAATTGTCTTCTCGTTTTGGTTATACCAAATATGATGGCAATGCCAAGAACTTTACCCCATTGGTATTCTATGGTCCGTTGAATGTGGAGAATAGCATGAATGCAGATGGCTCTACCGTTTCTGGTAGGTTCAACAGTGTAGCACATGAGAAGACCAGCAACTTTAATTATACCTGGGAAACTTTTGCCAACTACAATTTCAAGATCATGGAAGACCATCATTTTGAAACCGTGGGTGGTATGTCTGTTGCCAAAGTTTCTGGTAACGCTGCTGGTGCTACCAGACAAGACGTTCCTTTTAACTCTTGGGAATTTGCAGACTTTACCGCTGCTACTGGTAATAACAATGCTACCAATAGCAACGCCGTTACTGGTTATTACTACCAGTACTTTAGAAGAAACCTTTCTTATTTTGCTAGGGTTAACTATGACTTTAAAGACAAATACCTAGCTTCTTTTACTGCTAGAAGAGATGGTTCTTATGCATTTGGTACTGATAATAAATACGCCAACTTCTTCTCTGGTTCTGCTGGTTGGGTTGTGTCTAATGAAGACTTCTTCAAATCTAAATGGGTTGACTATTTAAAGGTTAGGGGTAGTTATGGTTCTATTGGTAATGAAAACGTGAACCCTCAATATGTATCTATTGTTACAGGTGGTCCTAGTTATGGTCCTACTGCCAACAGTAATGGATACACTTTTGGAGACGTATTCTATGCTGGTTCTACTGTTGCTTCTGCGGCTAACAATGCCCTGCGTTGGGAAAAACAAGTGCAGGCAAATATTGGTTTTGACGCGGCTTTCTTGGGTAGAAAACTAAACCTAAGCGTAGATTATTTTCAGAAGAAAGTAGATGGTTTGTTATTTACCCCATCTGCCTCTATGTACTTAGGTACCGTTCCTATTCCTACTGCTAATATTGGTTCTACCAAAACAAGTGGTTTGGATATGACCATTAGTTATAACAACACTTTTGGTAAGGCTTTCAAATTTGGTACTAGCGTAACTTTCACTACTGCTAAAAATGAAGTAACTGCTACCAATGATGATGGTACTGCTAAGATTTTGGGTGGTTACTATTTTAATGGTCAGAGCCAAAGTGTTACTGTATTTGAAAAAGGTCAGTCTCCTGGATATTTCTATGGTTACAAAACCATGGGTCTGTTCCAGAACGCTGCTGAAATTGCCGCTGCTCCAACACAAACTGGTGCCGTGCCCGGCGATATTCGTTTTGCAGATTTGAACGGCGATGGTGTAATCAATGCTAATGACCGTACCAAGATTGGTGATCCATTCCCAACATTTACTTTGGGTTGGAACATTAATATGGACTACAAAAACTTTGACTTGAACATCTTTACCTATGCTTCTATTGGTAATGATATTTACAAAGCCTATGAGCGCAATGCCAACTACTCTAATAAATCTAGAGAAGTGCTTGCGCGTTGGACTGGTGAAGGTTCTACCAATGACGCTCGCTATCCTCGTTATTCTTTCACCGATGCTAATAGCAATATTAGAGTGAGTGACAGATATGTGGAAGATGGTTCTTTTGTAAAAATCAAGAACATTCAGTTAGGATATACATTCCCCGCCTCAGTGATAAAGAAGGCGTTTACCAAACTTCGTGTGTATGCACAGGTGAGAAACGCCTTCACTTTTACCAAGTACACTGGATTTGATCCTGAAATTGCCGGAGGTATTCTGGATACAGGAATTGACAGAGGTGCTTATCCTCAGGCAAGAACCGTGGCTATTGGTTTAGACATTAAATTCTAACGAAAACAAAGGCATAAAATGAAAAAATTATTATATCCCATCCTTAGCCTGGTACTAGTGTCCACGCTAACCGTTTCCTGTAAAAAATGGGTTGACTATGATCCCAAAGAGGATTTTGTAGTTACCGAAAAAGAATACCTAAAATCTGAATCTGATTACCGCACCATGTTGGTGAGTGTGTACACTCCCTTGCAATGGTTAAACCAAGCCGTTGTTGTTGGTGAAGTTGCTTCTGACAACGCAGTGGCTGGTGGTGAAAACGCTTCAGACGTTTTGAGTCTGCAACAAATTGACGACTATACCCATACACCCATCAACAGTACTTTACAAGAATTGTGGGTGAGTGCTTATGAAGGTGTGAATCGTGCCAACTATATGACACAGTATAAGAACGCCAATCTTGCTGGTGTTGCTGTAAGTTTTGCAGGTAAAGAAGCCCTTTATGGAGAAGTCTATTTCTTGCGCGCTTACTATTATTTTACCTTGGTTAAATTCTTTGGTGATGTTCCTTTGTTTGTAGACAAGCGTTTGGGTTTAACAGACTCTAAGTCTTTGCAAAGATCTGCCAAGGCCGATGTGTACAAGCAAATTGAAGCTGATCTTACAGCGGCTGTTGCTGCACTTCCTGCTACACAGGTTCAAAAAGGTAGGATTACCAAATACGCTGCCCAAGCTTTATTGGGTAAGGTATTGCTCTATCAAGGAAAATTTGACGCTGCTGCTACAGCTTTGGAATCTGTGATTACTGCTAACGCTTTCTCACTAGTTTCTAACTATGGTAATATGTTTTTGGCTGCTGGTGAAAATGGTTCAGAGTCTGTTTTTGAAATTCAGTACTCTAACAACTCTCCTTATTATAACTGGGGTGGTGCTACAAGAGGTCAGGGTAACTATGCTGTTCAACAAACTGGCATCAGGGGTTTGAATGGTTCTGCTAATATGCCTTATGCGGCTGGTTGGAGTACCAATCTACCTACGCAAAACTTGGCTGCTGCATACACTGCTGGTGACCAACGTAAAGCGGTAACTGTGTTGGATATTGAAGCTTACAAAACGGCTAACCCTAGTTTTGGAATTACTTATCAAGTAGCTCCTTATAAGAACACCGGTTTGTACAATCAGAAATACCTGCCTCGTAAGGGTGAAACCTCTGGTCAGTTAGAACTAAACTATACCAACAACTTCAGGATTATCCGTTATGCCGATGTATTGCTCATGGCTGCTGAAGCATTTAACAGAGCTAGCGCTCCCAATGATGTAAAAGCACTGGGTTATTTGAATCAGGTTCGTGTTCGCGCTTTTGGTAACACAGCTAATAATATTGCGGCTACTGGTACTGGTTTAAGAGACGCTATCTGGAATGAACGCAGATTAGAATTGGCTATGGAAGGTGATAGGTTCTTTGACCTAGTAAGAACTGGTCAAGCAGCTACCAAGATCACAGGATTTAAAGCGGGTAAGCATGAAGTGTTTCCAATACCACAACAGGAAGTGGAAATTTCAGGTCTTACGCAGAATAGCGGCTATTAATCACACAACAAAAACTAGATATGAAACCAATCAAATATTTATTTAGTGCCCTGCTGTTGGGAATAGTTCTCACAGCATGTACCAAGAAGGAATTCACAGATGTGTCTTTTGTTGAAAGCGCTTCTGTTCCTGATAAACTATCGGCCTTGTTTACCATTACCCAAGACAACACGGGTTTGGTAACCATTACACCAAACGGTGAAGGCGCTGTTTCTTATGACGTATTTTTTGGAGACGCTACTACTACCGCTACCAAAGTGTTGGCGGGTAAAAGCACCACACACGTTTATAAAGAAGGCGTGTACAACGTAAAATTAGTTGCTTACAATATTGCTGGTAAAACTGTTGAAAAAACACAACAGCTAACCGTAACTTTTAAAGCACCTGAAAAATTAGAAGCTACTGTTGATATTGACGCTAGCAATAATTTTAAAGTAAACGTTGGCGCCAAGGCTTTGTATGAAACCTTTTTCCAAGTTTATTTTGGAGACGTAGTGGGTGAAATTGCTACCAATTTTAACGAGGGTCAAACCGTGAGCCACGTGTATACCAAAACGGGTTCTTATACTGTGAAAGTGGTTGCCTTAAGTGGTGGTGCTGCTAAAACAGAATTTACAAAAGTCATCACCATTGTTGATCCAGTCTTGTTGCCCGTTACATTTGAATCTCCTACCATTAATTATGTCTTCAACAATTTTGACGGTGGTAATGCTTCTGTAATTGCAAACCCTAAAAGTGGTGGTATCAATACCAGTGCTAAAGTGGGTAGAATGATCAAAGGTGCTGGTCAGCCTTGGGGTGGTTCTGTATTGCCCTTGAGTGCGCCAATTGATTTTAGTACTAACAAGATCTTCCGCATGAAAGTCTATTCTCCAAGAGTAGGTGCCAAAGTGCTATTGAAAGTAGAGAACGCAGCAAATGGTGGAATCAACTTTGAAAAAGAAGTATCTACTACTGTTGCCAATGCTTGGGAAGAAATTGGATTTGACTTTTCTACCATCAACACTGCTAATGTATACAACAATATTGTATTGATTTTTGAACTAGGAACTGTAGGTGATGGATCGGCCAATTTCACTTTCTATTTTGACGATATTTTGTTGTCTGCTACCATGCCAAGTACACAGATGGATTTGCCCGTAACTTTTGATGACGCTGCGGTAAACTATTCTGTGATTGATTTTGGTAACAATGCTTCAGTGATGGCAGCTGATCCTACCAATGCGGCTAATAAAGTAATGAAAACTACCAAGCCAAATGGTGCTGAAACCTGGGCTGGTACAACCATGGGAACTGCTGCTGGTTTTGCAAAAGCCATTCCTATTAATAACACTACTTCTCAAATGAGTGTGAGAGTATATTCTCCTGCTGCTGGTATTAAGATTAGATTGAAAATTGAAGACGCTGCTGATGGTACCAAGTCTGTTGAAACAGAAGCTACCAGCACCGTTGCCAATGCATGGGAAACTTTGATTTTTGACTTTAAAAATCAAGCCGCTGGTACTGCCCCTATTAATGCCGCTTACAAATACAACAAAGCTTCTATCTTCTTTGACTTTGGAAATAATGGAAACGGCAAAGTGTTTTATTGGGACGATGTGAAATACCTAACTAGCAATGTTGTGGTTGGTTTGGGTCTTCCTCTGAACTTTGAAAACTCCGCCCTTACTTATGCCTTCACCAATTTTGATGGTGGTAATGCTACTGTAGTGGACAATCCATTTAAAACCGGTATTAACACTACTGCTAAAGTAGGCAAGATGGTTAAGGGTGCTGGTCAGCCTTGGGGTGGATCCTTTATTGAGTTAGGTGGTCCCATTGATTTTAGCAAGAAAACCTTTAAGATGAAAGTGTATTCACCAAGAGTGGGTGCAAAGGTTTTATTGAAAGTGGAGAACGCAACAAATGGTGCTTTGAACTTTGAAAAAGAAGTGACCACTACTGTTGCCAATGGTTGGGAAGAACTAACTTTTGACTATAGTGCCATTAATACCGCCAACAGTTACCACAAGATTGTGTTGATTTTTGAATTGGGCACCGTGGGCGATGGCTCTTCCAACTTCACTTTCTACTTTGACGATATCAATCTATTCTAACAGGATAAAACTATTTATATGTTTAAGAAAATAACAACCCTTTCTGCCTTCATGCTGCTTGCAGTTTTGTGGATGGCAGGTTGCAAAAAAACGGAATACAGTTTTGGAAACATCAAAACACCATCGGCGTTAAGCCTAGCGGCTGTAGTGGCTGGTGTGGATGCTTCTAATCCAAACGGAAATGGTACTGGTACTGTGGCTATTAAAGCAACTGCTACAGATGCCCTTACTTACAATATTGATTTTGGCGATGGTAAAACCCAAGTGGTTCCTTCCGGTGTTATCAATTATAAGTATAGCACACCTGGTACCAACGAATACACCATTACCATTAATGCCATTGGAACAGGCGGTGCGGTAAGTACCATTAGCAAAAAAGTAACCGTATTTGTTGCTTTTGAAATTCCGGCTAATATTGTTGCTGACTTAACTGGTGGTTCTACCAAAACTTGGATCACTGACAAAGACGCTCCTGGACATTTTGGTGTGGGACCTGCTAATGAGTTTTCTCCTATCTGGTATGCGGCTGGTCCTAATACTAGAGAAGCCTGTGCTTATGATGACGAGATTAGCTTTAGCAAAGACGCCAATAACAATATTACCATGACCATCAATAACAAAGGCCAGTCTTTTGCTATTGGTGCGGCTAGTGCTTTCTATGGTTTTAGTGGTGGTGACGCTTGTTTTTCTATGAATGTGGCTGCTGCCCGCAAGTTGAGTTTTATGGATGCCAATACAGGTTCAACCGCCTCCAATAGTACCAAAATTGCGTTTACGGTTCCTGGCAATGGAATCATTAACTTTGGAACTGGTGGAACTAGTTATGAAATCCTTGCCATTACTTCAACAACTTTGAGTCTCAGAAATATTGGCATAGACGGTAACTCTTGGTACCAGAAACTCAAAATGAAATAAATGAAACAAGTTTTAAGTATTGTCTGGATAGCTTCTTTCTTGCTGCTTAGTTGCGGCAAGAAAGATAGCGGCCCAGCGGCTGTTACGCCAACCAACCTAGTGTTTAATGCCGTTGTAAGTACGGATAATAGTGGTAATGTAAGCTTTACGGCATCGGCCACTAATGCAGTGAGTTATGAGTTTGATTTTGGTAATGGAATTTTTCAAACTTCTACTACCGGAGCTGTTACTTATAAATATCCCGCTGGCGGTACTTATTTGGTGAATGTGATTGCTAAAAGCAGTACGGGTCAAACCGCATCTAAAAGCACCACCATTACTGTTACCAAGACCCTCTCCATTGTTTTTTCTGATGAGTTTGATGCACCTGGTGCACCAGACCCAACCAAGTGGGGATACGATATTGGTGCCGGTGGATGGGGTAATAATGAATTGCAGTATTATACCAATAGGATTGACAATAGTTTTGTTTCTAATGGCACATTGAAAATCAAAGCCATCAAAGAAAGCTTTAGCGGTAGTGCTTATACTTCTGCTAGAATTTTGACGCAGAATAAATTCTCTTTCAAATATGGTAAGGTAGAAGTAAAAGCCAAACTGCCCGCTGGTGTGGGAACCTGGCCTGCAATCTGGATGTTGGGTTCCAATATCAGTACGGTTAGTTGGCCTGCCTGTGGTGAAATAGATATTATGGAACACAAGGGTTCTACCCTGAATAAGATCTATGGCACCGTACACCATCCTGCCCGCTTTGGCGGCAATGCCGATGGCGCTACCAAAGACATTACCAATGCAACAACTGAGTTTCATATTTATAGCATGGAATGGGACGCAACCACTATTAAATTCTTAGTAGATGGTACCGTTTTCCATACCGTTGGAAACAGTTCTTCTCTTCCTTTTAACCAGAATTTCTTTTTGATTTTGAACCAGGCAATGGGTGGCACATTTGCTGGTCCTGTAGAATCTGGATTTACCAATGCCACTTTGGAAATTGATTATATCAGGGTTTACCAATAGACAAGTTTATGAAGCAAGCAATCAAGAGCATCGGTGGGATACTAGTGATCCTACTGATGCTTATTTCTGGTCATGCAAATGCTCAGTTTAAGAAATTAGTATGGAGCGATGAATTTAGTGTAAACGGCTTGCCAGATTCTACCAAATGGAGTTATGACAAGGGAACCGGTTGTCCGCAACTCTGCGGATGGGGTAACCACGAATTACAATATTATACAACAGCTGTTACCAAGAATGCGCGCGTAGAAAATGGCATGCTCATAATAGAGGCCCACAAAGAAGCAATGCCTGGTGCTACTTATTCTTCTGCTAGACTGGTTACCAAAAACAAAGGCGATTGGAAATATGGTCGCATAGACGTTAGGGCCAAA
Source organism: Chitinophaga pinensis (assembly GCA_943372255.1). Taxonomy (GTDB): domain Bacteria; phylum Bacteroidota; class Bacteroidia; order Chitinophagales; family Chitinophagaceae; genus Sediminibacterium; species Sediminibacterium pinensis_M. Next base: position 4,565 of record CALRXZ020000038.1, on the reverse strand, counting down.
TTGAATGTAGGCCTTGGTAGCTGGCCCGCCATTTGGATGTTGCCCACCGATTGGAAATATGGTGCTTGGCCCATGAGTGGCGAGATTGACATTATGGAAAATGTAGGTTATTGGCCCGATTCTATTGTTGGCACCGTGCATACCAATGCTTATAATGGTATGAAGGGTACACAGAAAACCAAGGGTTTGGGCTTTAAAGATCTTGCTACTGCTTTTCATGTCTATAGCATTGAATGGGAAGCTTCTGAAATCCGTTTTTATATAGACAATAAGCTCTACAACCAATTTAAAAATACAGGTAAGTCTATTGACGAGTGGCCCTTTGATCAACGCTTTCACGTGATTTTAAATATTGCCGTGGGCGGCGATTTCGGCGGCAAAATGGGCGTTGACGAGTCTATCTTTCCCAGACGCATGACCGTAGATTATGTGAGGGTTTACCAATAATTTTATTTAAACAGTATTGGTTCTTTTAGAAGCGATTGATCCAACTAAAATTTTCTTGGATAATACTTTGTTTTTCATTGGCTAGTTCTTGAATAAAGGCCTTTGCCACGGGCGATAGTTTTTTGTCTTTTAACCACACCAAATTCCAGGTTGTTTTGAGTGGCAAACCCTTGGTGGGTATGATTTGCAGCTGTTTGTTTACTAGCTCATTCTTTAATCCAATGATGGGCATAATGGAATAGCCAATTCCTGCTAGCACCGCTTGCTTTACGGCTTCATTGCTTGATAGCTGAATTTTTTTTCTTACCGTGATACGTTTGTTTTCTATAAATTTTTCCATGGCCATTCTTGTGGCAGATCCCTCTTCTCTATAAATGAGTGGCAGTGTTTCTAAGAGGCTTTTGTTCATGGGTTCTTTTTTGTAGGGATGGTCTCCCGGCCCCACTAAGAACAGGGTATTGGTCATGAGCGAGATACTGTTTAGTTGCAAGTGATTGGGTAACACCGATACCATTGCAAAATCGGTCTCGTTTTTTTCTAGGGTCTCTACTACCCTTGATTTGTTAGACACGTCTAGACGAAGTTCTACGGCATCGTTTTTTTTCAAAAAGCCCGAGAGGAAATATGGGACCACGTATTTGCCCGTAGATACACAGGAGATTTTGAGGGTCCCCGTTAGTGAACCTTTGTATTGCATGAGTCGGTAGTCAATACTCTTGGCCTCGTTTAAAATATTCTCTGCACACTGTGCAATCTCCATTCCAAAATCGGTGATATAGACCCGCTTGTTAATGATCTCTATGAGTGCCAAATCAAACTGTTGTTGAAAATTTTTTAACTGAATAGACACGGCTGGTTGTGTTAAGTGCATCTCTTCTGCCGTTCTAGTAATGCTCTTGGTTTGGGTTACTTTTAAGAAGATGGCCAGTTGGTGCAAGGAATAGTTCATAAGTTTTATTTATGCTTAACACAATAATTATAAATAACAATATATGAATTATTCCCTTCAATTTCGCAGCAAGAAATTAAAACATGAAATCAGCAATCTTAAAACTAACACTACCACTGGCTATTCTAGCTTTTTGTTTTTGTTTGGCAACGGCTTTTACTTCAGAAGATCTGATGCTGTCTAAACTCTGCAGCGGACTAGCTCTTGTTAGCTTAGTTTATTTATCGGCTCATTTTTCAAAGCAGCAAAAGCAACATGTTTCCAATAGCAGCGAATATTAACTTTCAAGTGTTGGGTGCCAACCTAACAAATCCAACATTGCTTTTCTTTGTACTTGGGATTATTGCTACGGTAATTAAATCTGATTTGGAGATTCCAGCTCCTTCTATCAAGTTCATTTCTCTTTATCTACTTTTTTCTATTGGTTTTAAAGGCGGTCAGGAATTACAACACAGTAGTTTCAACGCTGAGATTGGCTACTCCCTTGTTTTTGGGATGCTCATTGCTACGCTGATTCCACTTTATAGTTTTTTCGTTTTGAAAAAAAGAGTGGGAGTGAGTAATGCAGGAGCCATCGCGGCAGCATACGGCTCGGTGAGTGCAGTAACATTTGTGTCTGCTGTTAGTTTTTTGGAAATGCAATCTATTCAGTTTGGTGGTCATATGGTGGCCGTGATGGCGCTGATGGAATTCCCAGCTATTGTGGTGGGTTTTATCTTAATCATGCAGTTTGACAAGTCGGAGAAAAAAGAGGGGGTTGGTATTGGGTCAATTCTAAGACACGCAGTTTCTAATGGAAGTGTACTCATGATCATGGGTAGTTTGCTCATTGGGATTATTGCGGACTCCAAACAGGCCGAGGGTATCAAACCCTTTACCACCGATATTTTCAAAGGTTTTCTAGCCATCTTTCTCTTAGAGATGGGCATGCTTACCGCCAAGCGTTTTGCGGCTTTTCGTCAGCACGGTTGGTTTGTATTTTTCTTTGCCATTATTGTGCCCTGTATCAATGGTTGCTTGGTGGCTTATGCCAGTCAGTTTATTACGCATCAAGAAGGTAACCGATTCATCTTTGCAATCCTGGCTGCCTCTGCTTCTTATATTGCTGTGCCCGCCGCCATGCGTCTGGCCGCTCCCAAGTCTGACCCGGGTTTGTATATTCCCATGGCCCTGGGTGTCACCTTCCCTTTTAATGTGACGTTGGGCATGCCGCTTTATTATATGATCATTCATTGTTTGGGCTAAGCCCCACCCCCCATAAAAATCAAGGATTTTAGTTCCCAAACTAAAATCTTTTTACCTATTATTGCTAAATAATTTAGTAATATGACTATCTCTATTCTGGGCAAATCTTGGCGTTCAGCCCTGCCTATTCGCAAGATTCCCTTTATCAAAACCAGTATTTCTGCGGGTTTTCCATCGCCGGCGCAGGATTTTATGGAGGACGATATTAACCTGCAGGAGATGTTGGTGCCCAAACCCCTATCCACCTTTTTGATCCGGGTCAAGGGCGATTCCATGGTCAACGCCTTTATTCCCGATGGAGCCCTCTTGGTGGTAGATCGCTCACTCAAAGCCGGACATGGCAAGATCATTGTGGCGGTGTTAAACGGGGAATTTACCGTGAAGCGATTGGTCAAGACCGCCCGCTCCTGGGTGCTGCATCCAGAAAACCCATCGTACAAACCCATTGTGCTCACGGAAGAAATGGACTTTAAGGTCTGGGGGGTTGTGACCCGCGTGCTAGTTGATCCCAAGTAAACTGGTTCCAGATCCGGATCCTGAACCCGCACTTGGATTCACATCCCGAACCTGAATCCACACAATCATGAACACACACATGAACCCAGACCCAGAACCCAAACTCACACCCCCCAATCCCCAAAATGATTGCGCTTGTTGATTGCAATAATTTTTACGCCTCCTGTGAGCGAGTCTTTCAACCGCGCTTGGAGGGAAAGCCCATTGTCATTTTGTCTAACAACGATGGTTGCGTGATTGCGCGCTCTGATGAAGCAAAAGAACTGGGTGTGAAAATGGGTGCCATTGCTTTTATGAACCGCGAATTTTTTGAAGCCAACGGCGTGCAGGTTTTTTCTTCCAACTATACGCTCTATGGTTCTTTGAGCAATCGCGTCATGCGCAAACTGGGTAGCTTCTGTAACAATATTGAATACTATTCTATTGATGAGGCTTTCTTAGATTTTAGCACACACCCCTATCAAAATTTGGAGCAAGTAGGTTTTGACATCAAGGCTCAAGTAGTTAGCGAGATTGGGATTCCTGTATCGGTGGGAATGGGTCCCACCAAGACGCTCGCTAAAATGGCCAACAGGTTTGCTAAAAAAACAAAGAAACAAATTGGCGTGCACTTGTTGGATAGCGCTGATAAAATTGCGGAGGTCTTGGCTTTTACTGCCGTTGGCGATATTTGGGGGGTTGGGCCGCAGTATGCCAAGCTTCTCCAAAAAAATGGATTCCACACTGCGGCCGATCTGCTAAATGCCCCCGAGGAATGGGTGCGCAAAAATATGTCAGTGGTAGGTCAGAGAACCTTCAATGAATTAAAAGGGATTCGCAGTATTGGCATGGAAGAATCACCCGCGGCAAAGAAAAATATTTGTGTGGCGCGTGGCTTTGGTCAATTGATAAATAACAAAGCAGATTTGCAAGGAGCATTGGCCAACTATGTAAGTATAGTAGCAGAAAAATTGCGCAAGGGATTACTATGCACCAAACAATTGCATTTGTTTGTTGAGACCAATCAACATAGAGCGCAGGATGAACAGTATTATAGATCCATAGACGTGGCCCTTCCCGTTGCGTCAAATGATTCAACGGAATTATTGCACTATGCCAATCTTGGTTTAGACAGAATTTATAGACCCGGCATCAACTACCACAAAGTAGGTTGCATGGCCCTTGATTTGATACCGGAGAATCAAATACAATTTAGTATGTTCGATGCCCAAAATAGATTGCGCAAAAACAACATGATGAAAGCATTGGACAATTTGAATTTGGACCTAGGAAAAAACAGCGTGCAATTTGCTTCACAGGGCTCTGGCAAAAATTGGCACTTGCGCCAAGAGAAATGTTCACCCTGCTACACTACAAGATTGCAGGATATTCTAACTATTCAGATTTAAAATTTCTTTTCAAACACCAT
>CALRXZ020000037.1:0-27497 GCA_943372255.1 Chitinophaga pinensis | reverse complement strand
TAATGTCTACAATGCCAAATTCACGAAGACCAGGCGTATCAATGATTCTTCCGCCAAAATCTAAGTCAAACATTTCTGCAAATGTGGTGGTATGCATCCCCTTGCCACTCCATCCACTCACTTCTTGGGTGCGCAGGTTAAACTGTGGAAATACGGCATTGATAAAAGTAGACTTACCAACTCCACTATGCCCACTAAGCAAACTGGTTTTGTCTTTGAGCAGGGCTTTTACTTCATCCACACCAACGTTATTTTGCACACTTGCAAGGATTACTTTGTAACCAATTGCTTCGTACATGTTTTTCAGCTCTTCAAAAATGACCATTTCTTTTTTTCGGTAGAGGTCAGATTTGTTAAACACAATCACTGCAGGAATATGATAAGCTTCACAAGAGACTAGGAACCTGTCCATGAACCCTTGCGAAGTTTTGGGGTCTCTTAAAGTAACAAACAACACACATTGGTCCAAGTTAGAGGCTACAATATGGTGCATGCGTTTATTATGAGGAGAGATTCTTGCCACATAATTTCGGCGAGGATAAATTTCATGAATCATGGCCGATTCTTCTTCCACGTCTTCAATCTCCATTTCTACTTCATCGCCAACGGCAATAGGATTGGTAGAAGTGATGCTGTCAATCTTAAACACCCCCTTGATACGGGCATTATAGACCTTGCCATCGCCATTCTTGGCAATATACCAGCTACCAGTGGATTTGTAAATCAGTGCTCTCATGCGAAGCAAAGATAGCAGGCCCTGCTCCAAATGGGAAAAAATTGCTAAAACTCTGCTCTTTACAGGGGGCTTTGGGCCAAAGCGGTTTCCAGCCCCAACTAAATGTAATATCTTCGCAACCATGGCAAAGTTTGCACACGATCAGATAGTTCCCAATAAGGAGAGTGATTTGGAAAAAAAGGCGCAGGTGGCAGAAATGTTCAACAAAATCGCTTTTAAATACGATTTTCTGAACCATTTTCTGAGTGCGGGTATTGACAAGGGATGGCGTAAAAAAGCCATCAATGAGCTAAGGTCCCTAAATCCAAAAATCATTTTGGACGTGGCAACTGGTACGGGCGATGTGGCTATTATGACCCACAAAATGCTGGCTACTGAAAAAATTATTGGGATTGATATTTCGGAGGGAATGTTGGATTTTGGTAGAAAAAAATTGGTAGACCTACAATTGTCTGGGGCTATTGAATTGCAAACGGGCGATAGCGAGACCATTCATTTTGAAAATGATCATTTTGACGCCATTACCGTAGCATTTGGGGTACGCAACTTTCAAAACCTTGAAAAAGGTTTATCAGAAATGTTTCGGGTTTTAAAACCAAATGGTAAATTAGTAGTATTAGAATTTTCAAAACCCAGTTTAGCCCCCGTACTTGGTTTCTATCAATTCTATATGAATGTAATAGGGCCTAGTATTAGTAAGTTATTTGGCAGTGACAAAGCTGCTTATCAATACCTCAATGATAGTGTACAAGCATTTCCTGAGGGACAAACCTTTTTAAACCTAATGAATGAAGCAGGATTTACCCAAACTTATTTGAAAAAACTCAGTCTCGGTTTATGCACCATTTACTGCGGAAGCAAAGTCTAAGGGTATTCCTGTTTTCCATGCTCCTGCTTGCCTTTCAAGAAGGCAAAGCGCAGCGCGTACTATATCGTCAAGACCATGACGATCTGCCCTATTATTTTGGTCTCACTTTAAGTTATAATAACTCCAACCTACATCAAACCAAGAGTAGTAATTTCTTGGCTTCCGATAGTATTAAAGTGGTAGAACCCGGTGCCAGTGGCGGGTTCGCACTAGGCTTATTGGGCACTATGCGCATTGATGACCATTTTCAAATTAGGATCAATCCGCAATTGATTATTGGAGGCTCTAAGTATTTATCTTATACTCTTGGGAGTACCAATCCAGGAGAAGGAACCAATCAGCAACAAGTCTTGCCAAGTAATATTGTGAGCTTTCCCTTACAGTTTAAATTCAACTCAGATAGGATTGGCAATTTTAGATCCTATATGATGGCTGGTTTAAAATACGATATTGACCTTGCCAGCAATTCCACTGCCCGTAATGCAGAAGACGTGATCAAACTCAAAAAAGCTGATTTTGGATATGAAGCGGGCATAGGATTTAATTTTTACCTACCCTTTGTCACTATCTCACCTGAAATTAAAATCAGTAATGGGTTTGGTAACCTACACCAAGTAGACCCCGCACTCAAATATTCCAATAATCTTGAGCGTATACTTTCAAGAATGGTAGTTTTCTCCATTCATTTTGAAGACTAAGTAGCATATTCCTGTTCCAGTTTGACTAAATTGCAGCCATAAAAAATACTTATGGAGCAATACCTAATTAAGAATACCCATATTGTTAATGAAGGCAAACAGATTCAAGGAGACTTACTCATCAAGGATGGTAGAATAGACAAGATTGGCGGTATTATTGAACCCAAGGGAAATACCCATGAAATTGACGGTACTGGTAAACATTTGATTCCAGGGGCTATTGATGACCAAGTACATTTTCGTGAACCAGGCTTAACGCACAAAGCCAATATTGCTTCAGAAGCTAGGGCCGCAGTAGCTGGTGGTGTTACCAGTTTTATGGAAATGCCCAATACCAATCCACCAGCATTTACCCAAGAATTGCTGGAAAACAAATACAGCATTGCAGGAGAAAGTTCTATAGCCAACTATAGTTTTTTCATGGGTACTTCTAATGATAACCTAGATGAGATTCTAAAAACCAATGACAAGAAAAATGAGGTATGCGGAGTCAAAATATTTATGGGCTCTTCAACTGGTAATTTATTGGTAGATAATCCGCTTGTTTTAGAAAGGGTTTTTGAAGGTTCTGAATTACTCATTGCCACACACTGTGAAGAAGAAAGGATTATCAAAGAAAATTTGGCAGCAGCCATCGCATCCGGCAAAACCTTAGATGCATCTTGGCACCCCATTATCCGCAATGAAGAAGCTTGTTTTGAGTCTTCTTTTAGAGCTATTCAATACGCCAAAAAATACAATACCCGTTTGCATATCCTGCATATAAGTACGGCTAAAGAATTGCAATTGTTCACCAATATGATTCCACTCAAAGACAAGCGCATCACGTCTGAAGTTTGTGTACACCATTTGCATTTTACCAGCAATGACTACGCCAAACTGGGTAACCAAATTAAGTGCAACCCAGCCATTAAAGCACCTGAAAACAGAGACGGTCTTTGGGAAGCATTGCTAGATGACCGCTTGGATGTAATTGCCACCGATCACGCCCCACATACCTGGGCTGAAAAACAAGAAGACTATTTACACGCTCACGCGGGATTGCCACTGGTGCAACATTCTGTTTTGCTCATGCTACACTATGTACAAGAGGGTAAGATTAGCCTAGAGAAAGTAGTATCAAAAATGAGTCATGCTGTGGCCGATTGTTTTCAAATCAAAGAACGTGGCTATATTAGAGAAGGCTATTATGCAGACTTGGTGTTGTTAGACCTCAACAAACCATCTACCGTGTCAAAAGAAAATATCCATTACAAATGCGGCTGGAGCCCCTTAGAAGGATTCCAATTTCCAGCAACCATCAACAATACTTTTGTGAATGGGCATTTGGTTTATGGAAATGGTAGCTTTGATGCATCACAGCAGGGAATGAGATTGCAATTTGAACGATAAATAGCGGCCGTGCAAGTAGACAAAACCACACTAACTGATCTTTCTATTTTTCATAGAGACGAGGAACAGTCTGTTTTTCACCACTTAAATTTTACCCATACCAATGGGGGCAGAGAGTATTTTAGGTACCTCTTAGGTAGCCCTTTGAATAGTATTGCCGCTATTCAAGACACACAACAAACCATTCAAATTTTACAAGGCCTGCAGTCTGCTTGGCCACTGACCCAGGTAACCAATGGGAGCATCATGGTATTGGAAAAATATTATGAAACACCCATGGATGAATACCCACATCAACCGTCGCTGTTCAATAGCCTGTTTTATAAATACTTTCACGCCCCAGACTATTCTATTACCAAGTATACCGTAGAACATACCATTGAATTTTTAAAAGGGATGGACTGTATTGTGCAATTGTTCTCACAGATTAAGTTGAGCAAGCAATTACAGATCTGGTATGAAAGTATGGAGCATTTGCTAGGCAAAGCCAGCCTCAAGGAAATGATGCAGGTAGAAAAAGGAACAGAGCTCAGTCCCAAAACCATTTTAGAATATGGCATCTTTTTGCGCAATCATTTTAAAAGACCATCTAATGATTTGATTGAGATTTTTTTCAAGCTTGACGCCTATATGAGTATGGCCATTGCTTGTGAAAAATGCCAATTTGCATTTCCAGTTTTGGAAGCCAGTGACCAACCCTTTGTAGAAGCCACTGGTCTCTATCATTTGTTATTGCCTACGCCGGTGGCTTATGATACGGAACTAGATATCAGCCGCAATTTTATCTTTTTAACAGGCGCCAATATGGGTGGAAAAAGTACCTATATCAAGGCCGTAGGATTGTCTGTATACCTAGCCCACCTGGGTATGGGTGTTCCAGCTAGCAGCATGCGTCTAAGCCTATTTCACGGGCTCTTGAGCAATATTCAAGTGGAAGACAATATCTTCAAAGGAGAGAGCTATTTCTTTAATGAAGTGCAGCGTATTAAAAAGACTCTGGAGAAAATCAGCGACGGCAATAATTGGCTCATACTAATTGACGAACTGTTCAAGGGCACCAATATTCAAGACGCCATGAAGTGCAGCACTGCCGTGATTGAGGGCCTGCGCAAAATGAAAAAAAGTCTCTTCATCCTTTCTACGCATTTGTATGAAATTGGAGAAGGGCTGAAACAATACCCCAATATCCAGTTCCGCTATTTTGAAACCAGTATGGAAAATGACCAATTAGAATTCTCTTACCAATTAAAAGAAGGGATTAGCAATGACCGGATTGGTTACCTGATTCTTAAACGCGAGGGAGTGACCAAGATTCTGGACAATTTATAATAACTTGACGCTAAAATCAGCGGCATGCCCTCCCCCAAGGTTTTGATGATAGTTTTGTTGAGCAGCTTCTTATTTCTTGAAGCCAATCTGATTATTGCTCAGTCAATTCCCACTCAAAATCTAAAGGGACAGGTCATAGACCGATCCATTAAAACAGCACTAGCCGGTGCCAGCATTGAGTGTATAGATTTACCCAATTTCAAAACCACTAGTTCAGAGAATGGTCAATTTAAAATAACTGGCATACCCGTTGGTAGGCATAGTTTCAGGATCAACTATCTGGGTTATAAAACCGCCTCCCTATCCAATCTGCTACTGGAATCAGGCAAGGAATTGGAACTGATAGTAGAGATGGATGAACAACTCAATAACCTTTCTGCGGTTACCGTTAAAAGCAGTACCAATAAAGTTAAACCCATCAATGAATTTTCATTGGTCAGTGCCAGAAAATTTAGTGTAGAAGAAACCCGCCGTTTTGCAGCAGGCATTAATGATCCTTCAAGAATTGCCATGGCATTTGCTGGTGTACAGGGCAATGGCAATAACAATGCCCTAATCATTAGGGGTAATGCTCCCAATGGTTTGTTATGGCGCATGGAGGGAGTTGATATTCCCAATCCCAATCACTTTGCAGCCGTGGGTACTTCTGGTGGCGGCATTTCAATTTTGAGTGCACAACTACTAGCTAATTCAGATTTTATGACAGGGGCATTCCCTGCTGAATACGGTAATGCCTTATCCGGGGTATTTGATATTCGTTTAAGAAAGGGCAATAAGGATAAAAGAGAACATACATTTTCTGCTAGTACCATTGGGGTTGATGCAGCCACAGAAGGCTATTTTAAAAAGGGTTATGAGGGTTCCTATTTGGTGAACTATCGCTATGGATTTTTAACCCTGATGCAGCAATTTGGACTGAACATCGGCGAAGCCAATACCAAGTTTCAAGACCTTTCTTTTAACCTCTATTTACCTGTGAAAAAGTTTGGCAGTTTTACCATATTTGGATTTGGTGGTCTGAGTTCGCAGAATAGTGAATTAACCAGGGACTCCCTTGTATTTTTATCAGATCCCAGTAAAAGATCTGCCAGTTTTACCGGAAGCAATACGGGTGCTATTGGTTTTACGCATAGCATTCAATTGGGTAGCAAAACACTACTCAAAACCATTTATAGCATCAACGCCAATAGTTATAACAAAGAAAATACCAGCATTGCCAAATACAATAGTCCTATAGTGACAACTAGAGACAATGAGTTTCATGAAAACAATGCGGTCTTTAGCATGACGCTTACGCATAAATTCAACAAGCACCACTTATTAAAAACAGGATTCTATACCACCGGAAAAGGATTTGATTTGCAGCAACGAGAAGCAGTTGCCAATGTGCTCAAGGACAAAGTAAAAACCAATGGCAATACCAGATTAAGCAATGCTTTTGTTCAGTACAAATATGATCCTAATAATCAATGGAGTTTTCAAGCAGGCCTACACGCGCAATATTTTGCACTTAACAAGGGATCTGTAATAGAACCTAGGGCTGGGATTAAATACCAATTAAGCAAGAACCAATTTATATCGGTGGGTATAGGTGGTCATTCCCAGATTCAACCCTTGGGTAATTATTTTGCTAGAATTAAAGTGGGTATTGATACCCTACAACCCAATACAGGATTGGACTTTAGCCGGTCTACCCACTATGTATTGGGCTATGCCATTCAGTTTGCCCCCAATTGGAATTTAAAAACAGAATGGTATTATCAGTGGTTGTACCAGATTCCTATTACTGCAAACGCTGCAACCAATTTTAGCGTATTGAATATGGACGATGACTATGCTATTGAAAAACTCAACAACAAGGGCAATGGTAAAAACTATGGCATGGAAATTACCCTTGAACGGTTTTGGAATGACCAGTTTTATTTCTTGACTACTTTGAGTCTTTTTCAATCTAAATATTTACCATCGGATGGAGTTTGGCGTAATACCCGTTTCAATACCAATACCAGTTTTACTTTGGCCACTGGTAAGGAATGGAATCTGCACGGCAAAAGAAGTACCAGTATTGCTGCCGATTTAAAAGTCTTGTATAGTGGTGGGCCAAGGGTTACCCCTATTGACCTACCCAAATCAATTGCTCAGAAAAAACAAGTGGTAGACAATAACAGAATTTACGAAGACCAATTAGCGTCTTTTTTTAGAGTTGATTTTCAAATAGAATGGAAGACACAGTACCAAAAAAGAACCGGCACTGTGATCCTGGGTGTTCAGAATTTATTCAATAGAAAAAATCCCATAAGCCAAAGCTTTGACCCTGCTACCAATAAAATCAAATACAATTATTTGTTGGGCTTGATTCCTGTTTTGGGTTATAAGGTGGATTTATAATAACTTGAACCAAATAAGCCACATGAAACAATTGCTGACTGCCATAACCACTTTGCTATGCGTATATGCCATGGCACAAACCCAAGCCCTGGATTCCAAAGTATATGCTTATGCAGCTGCTAAACCGGCAGACAAATCTGGTAATACAAAAGCGGTTTTTAGTGGTTCTGGCGCCATTTTAGCATCACACCAATTAAATGCCAACCTAGTTAATATTGGAGCCACCGTTAGCTTTAAAGCTGGCTCAAAATATGAGCGTTTTATCATTATACAACAAGGCATGTTACGCGTGAATTTCAAAGGTGTTACCAAGAATTTAGAAAGAGGATCTGTATTATTCCTAATGCCAAATGAAGAAGCATTTTTAGAAAATAGCAGTGGTGCCCCCGCCATTTTTTATTTGATGCAATACCAACCCAAGTCTGCTCCTATAGTCGATTCTGTAAAAAGAACCGAGCAAGGTTTTATGTTAGACTGGAAAGACATCAAATTCAAAGCCCATGACAAGGGAGGCGTGCGTCAGTATTTTGATATTCAAACACCCATGTTGCATCGTTTTGACATTCATGTAACCCAACTCAACCCAGGTTTAAAAAGCCATGATCCACATACCCATAAGAATGAAGAAATCATTTTAATGCTTGATGGCAATGGGGTAATGCAGATTGGAGAAAGTCAACAGGCCTGCGGACCAAATGACGCGGTATTTTTAAACAGCATGGTCCTACACAATATTACCAATACCGGCACAGTACCAGCTTTGTATTTTGCCATACAGTGGAATTAAACTACCGTTTCTAAAAAAGAAAATAAAACCTGTTTAGAAATCAAAAGGACAGCTTAATGTTTATTATTAAAACTAATGGTGAAGGTTGTACCCTTATCCAATTCAGTTTCTAATTCTATAGACCCCCCAAGAGCATTTACTTGAGCATGTACTAAGTATAATCCTATGCCCTTACTGTTTTGATTATTATGAAATTTTTGATACAAACCAAATATTTTGTTTTTCACCTTCTGCCAATCCATCCCTACGCCATTATCTGTTACATGAAGTTGAACAACATTGTCCTTGAAGCTGCTTTTGATTTTAATTTCTGGCCTATTTCCATGATGTTGAAATTTAATGGCATTGGTTATTAGATTAAGGAAAATACTTTCCATGTACATATTACTAAACCTAACAGATGACACTTCATTAAAATCTATATCAATCTGTGCGTTAGAATTAGCAAGAATTTTACTAACACTACTTACCGCTTTATTAAAAGCATTATTAAATGAAACATCCTCTAGTTCAATATGCACATTTTCTTTAACTATTAGAATTCTAATTAAATCGTTTAAAGTATCATTTAATTTATAGGTTGAATCTTTAAGCCCATCAAATAATTGAATCATCTTGCTATCCTTAATCAAAGACATATCCATTAAATTGAAAATGCCAATCATATTCGTTAAAGGAGCACGTAAATTATGTGAGGTTATGTAGGAGAATTGTTTTAATTCGGTATTATTCTTAGTTAGTTCTTTAATCATCAATTCCCTTTCTTCCATTTGTCTTCTCCTATCAGTCATATCTTTCTGAATAGATATCCAATGGGTAAACCAGCCAGATTCATTGGCAACAGGAACAATTGAAATATTTACCCAGAATGGCTCTCCATTTTTTTTATAATTGATGATTTCAATCTCACAGGGTAACCAGTTGATCATGGCATTTTTTAAACGCTCTATTTCTGCTCTATCTGTTAAAGGACCTTGCAAGATTCTAGGAGACTTCCCCAAAACCTCCTCCATGGAAAAACCCGTCATTTTAACATAGGAATCATTTGCAAAAATGATCTTAACATCGGTAGAATTTGGTAATTGGGCAGTAGTAATCACCACAGCATCACTAGTGTTTTTGATAGCAGATTCAAAAATTTTCAATTGTCGCTCTTTCAACACATCTGCAGTAATATCCTGCATAGCCCCAACCATTCTTGTTGCCTTGCCTGATTCATTCCTAATGATAAGGGCTTTGTCCCTAACAAAAGCATAACTACCATCTGATTTAAGAAACTGATATTCTTCAATCCAATTGGTAGCGTCTGAATCTAATATGCTTTGAAAATCTACCACAACCCTTTTAAAATCATCAGGATGAATCAGGTTATCCCAATTAGAAGGATCATTTTTTAGTGTCCCAATTTCATATCCAAACAAACTATAGAAACCCTCACCTCTGAATAATGTATTTTGTTCAATATCCCAATCCCAAATAGCATCAAATGTTGCTTGTGTAACTAAACTATAACGCTTTTCACTTTCAACAAGGAGCATTTCTTTATTGATCCTATCTGTAATATCAATCGCCGTAAAAGATGCACCAAAAATTTCTCCAAAACTATTGTACAACGGTAAATAGCGCATATTCCACCAACTTCCATGGCCCGGCAATTTAGCTTCTCTATTCTCTGTACCCCTACCTGCCAATGCTTCGGCAGCAAAATGCTTAAATGTTTCTTTTACTTCATTTGGAAGTAATTCTAATATTGGCTTACCAATCTGTATGGTAGAATGTAGTATTTCTTCTAGAGCTAATTGCGCTTTATTGTTAAACGCAGTTACTTTTAATTCTGTATCAAACAATACCAAAAGCGATCCTGAACTATTGAAGAAAGCATGTAACTCTGATTCTGACCTATTTAGTAATTCTTGTTGTTGTTTTTGATTAGTAATATCAGTTTCGATAATGATGTACTTAATCAATTTATTTTTAAAATCAAAGATTGGTTGACCGTCTGCAAGAATCCAAATAGGTGTCTTGTTTTTGGTATAATGAATAATTTCTTCTTTGAATGCTTGTTTGTTTTTAATTGCTTCTTTAATTCTGGCAGAAGTATTTAAGTCTGATAGTGGACCATGAATAAATTCACTGGGTCTTTTACCAATAATTTCATGAATGGAATATTGCATGGTATTGACAAATGCATTATTTACCCATGAAATTCTTCCCGTATCATCAACAATGATTACAAGATTATTAGTAAAATCAGCAACTAGTGTTTGAGAACTGAGTTGCTGAATTTCCTCCTTATAAATGGCTTCTTGTTTTTTAAATTGAGTGCAATCAATGGCAGTTAAAAGAAAGCACTTGTTTCCATTGAATAGAGTTTGGTATTGCGATAGTTTTACAAAAATGGAATTTCCATTTTTATTAATTAGTTCACTAATAGCCGGGTTCTTATGATCCTTAAAAGCTGTATTTAGTTTTTGAAAAGCAGTATCGGATAGTAAATCTGTAACCTTCATATTCAGAAACTCCTGTTCTTCATAGCCAAATGCATCAATGGCAGCATCATTCACTGCTAGAAAGAAACCGGATTCCCTTTCATAAACCCACATTGGGCTTATGTTTTGGGAAAAAAAATCCCCCAATTGAGTACCAAACTGTTCAGTTAATAGCATGGGATTAACTTAATTGTAGGGGTTATTCAATTAATACTCTAAAAGAAATGAGGTAAAAGTTAGATTTATTAAATGATAAAAACAATTAATGCTTAAAAATTTACATTTTAGAAAAATCACTTAATTATTTAAATAAAACATGTTTGATTAAATCAAATGATTTTAGTGTATCAGCATAGCTATTTTTCTAGTAAAGATTAACTTAGCATTTTTATTTATTAGCCCATGTTAGTCAAAACTTTTGGCAGTGCTGTTTACGGAGTTGAAGCCATCAGCATTACCGTAGAAGTAAATGTAAGCATGGGACAGGGCTATTCTATTGTGGGTTTACCAGATAATGCGGTAAGAGAAAGTTTGGAGAGAACAGAGAGCGCCATTAAGTCAAATGACTTCTATATGCCGCGCACTAAGTTGGTAGTGAATTTGGCTCCCGCCGATATTAAAAAATCAGGATCTGCATTTGACTTACCCATTGCCATAGCGCTATTGGCAGCCAGTGAACAATTGCCTGCACCAGAAAAATTACAAGACTATTTGATCATGGGAGAACTGGGTTTAGACGGATCTGTACAACCCATCAAAGGCGCATTACCCATTGCCATACAAGCCAGAAAAGAACAGTTCAAAGGTCTGATAGTACCCAAGGACAATGAACGAGAAGCGGGTATGGTAAGTCAGTTAAAAGTCTATGGCGTGTCTCACTTAAAAGAGCTGGTGGCTTTTTTCAAAGATGAGTCTACGCTTACTCCTGTGCAAGTCAATACCCGAGAAGAATTCTTTTTTAGCCAATATGATTTTGACATTGATTTTGCCGATGTGCGGGGTCAGGAAAATATCAAACGCGCACTAGAAATTGCGGCAGCGGGTGCGCACAATGCCATCCTGATTGGACCACCCGGAGCGGGCAAGACCATGTTGGCCAAACGCATGCCTACTATCTTACCACCACTAACCTTACAAGAAGCTTTAGAGACTACCAAGATCCATTCCGTGGCAGGTAAATTAGCAGTCAATGCTTCCTTAATTAATAAGAGACCTTTTAGATCTCCGCACCATACCATTTCAGATATGGCCTTGGTTGGCGGAGGTTCCAGCCCACAACCCGGAGAGATTTCATTGGCACATAATGGCGTTTTGTTTTTAGATGAATTGCCTGAATTCAAACGCTCCGTTTTAGAAGTCATGCGCCAACCCATGGAAGAAAGAAAAGTTTCTATTTCAAGGGCCAGAATGGCCTTGGAATTTCCCGCCAACTTCATGCTCTTGGCATCCATGAATCCCTGCGCCTGTGGCTATTATAACCACCCAGAAAAAGCCTGCACCTGCCCTGCGGGTGCCGTACAAAAATATTTGAACAAGGTATCTGGCCCATTACTAGATAGGATTGATTTGCACGTAGAAGTTACTCCTGTTGCTTTTCAGGAATTAAATGATACTAACCCAAAAGGAGAAAGCTCGGCCATCATTCGCGAGCGCGTAATCAAAGCCAGAGAAATTCAGTTAGAACGATATGCATCCCTTTCTGGGGTCTTTGCCAATGCACAGATCAACAGCAATTTGCTTCGCGATATTTGCCAACTAAACAAAGTGGGAGAAGCCCTACTCAAAAAAGCCATGGAAAGACTTCAACTTAGTGCCCGTGCTTATGATCGTATTTTAAAAGTAAGCCGCACTATTGCAGATCTCTCAGGCTCCGCCGATGTAAAACCCGAGTACCTAGCAGAAGCCATTCAGTATCGTAGTTTGGATAGAGAATCTTGGGCAGGTTAACTATTTTGTATTATTTAACAAGATCAAAACTAAGCATGCTTTGCCTGCGATAGTACTCAAAAAAAATCACCTTAATATGTTATAAGGTTCTCTTCTTAAGAAGGACAGTTTGAACATAAAAAAGGATTGAAAAAAATGAAAATGATAATAAATACCAGATACCATACTTGGTAATGTGGCTAGACACATTAGTTATGAAATATTCCTTCTCAAAAAACCTTTCACAAATCCAAGCTATTGCTGCAGTTGATGCTAATATGGCCAACAAATTTTTAATTTGCAGGTAATAGGGAGTCAGACTAAGTAATATTAACCATGGAAAAACAAATGCAATGATACAAATTTGCATTACTTCAATTCCAATATTAAAACCTAATATACTTAGCGCTAAAGTGGTTGTGGTCAAAGTTAATTTTGATAAAACTGTTGAAAAGGCTAAACCATGGAATAGACCAAAGCCAGATGCTATAAAGGTCTCCTTTCCTGAAAAAATGGGCTTGATGGCATGTATAGCAGAGATTAAAATAGAAATAGCAATAACTATCTCTACTGGTTTTTGTGGAAACTTGACCCAACCCAATGTACCAACTAACAATGTACAAGAATGCCCAATTGTAAATGCTGTTATAATCTTGATTAATTTAAAAAGGCTAAATTTCAAGCCCCCAAAACTTCCCCATTGATCATTTTTCAATTGCAGCATTGCCGGCAACAGTAATACAATAAGAAATAAAAGGTGATCCGTTCCTTCTTTTATATGTTCCATTCCCAAATCAAACATGGCTTTAGTACCCTTATACCAACTACCATCATCTAGTTTTATTTGTAAAGGATAATATTTCCCAGTTGGTATATCTAAAGCAATAATGCCTATTTGTTCAGCTTTGTTTTGGCCCTGTATTCCATTTAGCCAATCCTCCTGAACGCTTACGAATATTTTATGATTAATAACTTGATGAATAATTACATCATACTCAAATAAAAAATTTCTTACGCTTACCAGTTCTGCTGGCTTTAAACTAAAAAAGACAATCACTTCTTTGTATTTCCCTATAATTGAATCTTTATCTTCGGTTACTACTATTTTTTCAATAGTAGTAAGCCATTTCAGTTTCCCAGTACTCGCTTGAATATGATAGAAGAAATAATTTTTAAAAAAATTGTTATTTAAATTTTCATAGTTAATGCTTTGGCCTAAAGCATTCTGAAGTTCTATAAATGGTAATTTAGCTTCTCCTTTTATTGATTTTTCCAAAACGGTAAGGTTCACCAATGTTCCTGGCATTGGATGAGCCATAGCTTTGCTGTAAAAACAACACGCAATTAGTACTATTAAATATTTGTACATAATTTAAACATTGTAGGGGCCGATTAAAAAAATCGACCCCTATCATGAAATACTTTTTTTAAAATAAAAATTATTGCTTTGTTGTGCTATAGTCATTTATTCTGTCTCTCCAAACTGAATGGTAGTGTACCCCACTTAATACAATACCGTTTTGGACACTGAACTCAATCCATACATGTGGACCATCAATTCTAAAATAATCATTCCGCAAGTTCATTCCCGTGCTTCCACTATGTAAAATATAAGTATTATCAAGCTCAGATGTATATAGTGTTAAAAGTGCTGCGGCACTTTCATTGTCAACATCGTTAATATATGTTTTGATAGCAGTAAGTACTAAATCTTTTTGAGTAGTAGAAAGGCTAGAACAAACTAAACCAGTACTAGTAGTAGGGAAGGACCAGTTAGCGTTTGGACCCAAAATTAGATCACTATAAGTGGTACTAGTATGTGCCACATTGTATTGGGTAGTACTGAGGCTTGATATAATTGCCGCAAATGCAGCTTGTTCCTGATTAAGAGGTGCATAAGATACCCCATTGGTTGACCAAGCCAAAGGTTCAGTAGCAGCAAAATGTGGTGTTCCGGATACAAATACAGCATTATTATACGTATTTGCAACAGTTTTATGGTGGCCTGTCATCATTATTTCAAACTTTCCAGTACTTGCCGGTGTGCCAAAAAAAGCCAGATAATAATTTCCTGATCCATAACTAGACCCTCCACCATTGACACTTAAATAATCATCCGCTAACCAAAGTTGTTGTACTTCATCCCAGCCTTCATTGGTGGTTGTCCCACTCATTTGTTGCACTATTGCTTTAGCTGCTGCCAGTTGAGAAGCATTCAAACTACTAAATGGAATACCAAGTCTTGATGACATGGATGCCGGTAAATTGCTCCAGGTCTTAATATTGTTATAGGTATAACTAAGCTGCAATTGGGCAAGTTGAGATGTAGTTAGTGTTGCTTTAAATGCATCACATAAACAAATTAATTTGGACACTCCGGTTAATGATGTACAATTTGAAACAACTGCGCTTACTGATAAGTTGATAGCACAAGTCTGACCTCCAAAATTTAAGGCAAAGGAAGCTGTTCCTGAAGAGGCCGGTGTACCTGTAATAGTATAAACAAGACTGCCTGATCCGTTAATAATGGTTCCTGCTGCTATTGTTGCAGTCAAACCAGTAACTCCAGATGAACTTACAGAACTTGCTGAATAAGTACCACCATTACCGCCAGTATAGGGTATGGTGGCAGTTCCATTGTAAGCTGTATTCACCATTGCTGAAGTTGAAAAACTGACAGAGGAACAATTAAATGCAGCAATACTTGCAGCAGTAGAAGTATTCCCAGTATCGCCTTTTTTACAAGCAAATAATGCTAAAACAATAATAATTCCTACTATAAATGTTTCTATGACCTTGCTTTTCATTTGATTTAAAGTTGTTTTAATGGTTATGGATATTGGATTTTTACTAATACCAAAATTTAGCCAGTTGCTTTTATGGATTGATAGATGATTCATTTATACAAAAGTCTTATCAATACCTACAAGTAAAAGGCTAATTGTGGCAAAAGCAATAAAATCTGTGGTGAAAAACCTTAAATCAAATTAGAACAATCCGCTAGTGAACTAATTTATTAAACCTTTCAGTAAATGCATCTTCATATATTCTTCCTATTGGAATTTCTACGTTGGCAATTGTTATTACCTTATTTCTAACAGATAGGATTCTGCTAAATGGAACGATAAAAGATTTATGAACACGAAAAAAATCTGATCCAGGCAATTTTTCTTGAATATGCTTTAGGGTCAATCTGACAATCACCGGTTGTTGATCTTGTAAATGAATTTTTAGATAATTATCAAGGCTTTCAATATAAAGTATATCTGCAAGAAAAATCTTTTTAATAGCATAATCGGCTTTAAGTAACAAATAGTTTTGATTGCCCGTATTACTTGAATTGGTATTTAATTGATGACTTTCTGTTACTCGCTCTATTGCTTTTGCAAATCTTTCTTTTGAAAATGGCTTTAATAAATAATCAATTGCTCCAATTTCATAGCTTTCAATTGCAAACTCAGAATAAGAAGTTGTAAAAATGAGTTTTGGTTTTATTTTTAACGATTTGTAAAAATCAATACCCAACATGGCAGGCATGTTGATATCTAAAAACAATAAGTCAACAGGATTTTTTTCTAAATATTGTAATGCCTCCCCCACTTTTGTAAAACGCCTAACACAATCAAGAAAATCAAAAGATTGACAATAGGTTTCTATTATTTCAAGAGCTAGGGGCTCATCATCAACAGCTATTGCTTTAATCATATCAAATCAAGTGAAAGCTTTAATAAATAGGATATATCATCTTCAATTATCTCTAACTTATGTTTATTGGGATATAACAAATTAAGTCTTTCAGAAGTATTAGACAATCCTATGCCAGTAGATTCAATTTTCATCATCTGTGTTGCCTTTTGATTAAAAACAACCATGTTTATTCCTTTATTTGTGATTTCAATATTTATATCAATTTTACGGCTATCCTCTTCTGGATTGACCCCATATTTGAAAGCATTTTCAATAAAAGTTATAAGGATTAAAGGCGCAATAAAAAGATTGTCAATGGATCCTGATTTTTGGTAATTAACAATAGTAGTATGACCAATTCTTGCTTTTTGTAATTCAATATAGTTATCTAAATATTCCAATTCTTTGACCAAAGAGATTGTGCTTTGAGAAGCATCTTTGATTACATAACGCATCAGACCAGAAAGTTGTAAGATTGCGTCAGATACTTTATCATCCTTTTTGATTGACAAAGCATAAATAGAATTTAAAGTATTGAATAAAAAGTGGGGATTGATTTGAGATTTCAAAGAAGAAATTTCAGCTTTTAATTTATCTTCTTTTAATGTTGCTAGATTTTGCCTAGTTTTTAATAAAAACGAGAGTAAGACGGCTGAAAAAAACAAGCCCAAATGTCTTCGAAATTCTTCAAAAGCAAAACCCAATATTGAAAACCTTCTTTTATCAATATTGGAAAAATCAAAAGGGGGTTTATATAAGTTATCAATTGAATTCATCATTATTCTGTCTGGAAACATTTTCCCCATATAAAATGGAAGTGTAAATGCAATAGTCAAATAAAGAATCACTAAAACAACATAAGTAAAGTAGTTTTTATTAAAAAAATATTTTGGTAACAGTAGATAATAATTAAGATAAAAAAAACATAAAAGAACAAGATTTGAAGTAGTGTCTTGTACAAATATTTTGGTCAGTGCAAAAAATGGTTCATCATGTGGTCTAACAAAAGAAATTGTTGGCATTATTAAAAACAGAATGACAATGGATATATGCAGAAGCAACCTTTCTTGCAAAGTTTTATTGATCATTTAGAGATTTATTTATTGTAAATATCGTTTTTCCTAAGTTTTATAAAAATTATTGGTATTTAATGCCAACGGCCCCGATAAATCGAGGCCGTTCAAAAAGCTATAAAATTGGAATTGAATTAGAAAGTCTGCTCCAACACCAGGTCTTTGATTTTACTAATCAGAATCCTTTCTTGGGTCATGCTATCGCGGTAGCGAATAGTAACCGTATTGTCTTCCTTGGTCTGGTGATCAATGGTTACGCAGAAAGGCGTACCAATGGCGTCCTGACGGCGATAGCGTTTACCAATAGCGTCTTTCTCTTCATAGAAGCACTTGAAATAAGGCTTGCACTCGTTCATTAAATCACGGGCAATCTCTGGCAAACCGTCTTTCTTGGTTAGTGGCAAAATGGCCAATTTAACCGGTGCAATTTTGGCTGGAATATGCAAGACCACACGGCTATCGGTGCTGCCGTCTTCCTTGTTAATGGTTTCTTCTTCATAAGCATTTGACAAAATGAGTAAGAACATTCTGTCCAAACCAATAGAAGTTTCAATTACATAGGGCACATAGTTTTGATTGATCTCCGTATCAAAATATTGCAGCTTTTTCTTGCTGTAAATCTGGTGCTGGGTCAAGTCAAAATCACTTCTTGAGTGAATCCCTTCTACTTCTTTGAATCCAATAGGGAATTCAAATTCAATATCGCAGGCTTCTTTGGCATAGTGTGCCAGTTTCACGTGGTCATGATACCTATATTTTTCAGGGCTAATACCCAGACTCAAATGCCATTGCAAACGGGCTTCTTTCCAGTATTGGTACCACTGACCTTCTGTACCTGGGCGTACAAAGAACTGCATTTCCATTTGTTCAAATTCGCGCATGCGGAAAATAAACTGACGGGCTACAATTTCATTTCTAAAAGCTTTTCCTGTTTGTGCAATCCCAAAAGGAACTTTCATTCTGGCGGTTTTCTGCACATTCAAAAAGTTCACAAAAATGCCCTGTGCTGTTTC
This sequence comes from Chitinophaga pinensis, assembly GCA_943372255.1. GTDB lineage: Bacteria > Bacteroidota > Bacteroidia > Chitinophagales > Chitinophagaceae > Sediminibacterium > Sediminibacterium pinensis_M. The sequence continues at coordinate 9,111 of CALRXZ020000037.1, read as the reverse complement.
CGGACGCAGGTAAATGGTATCTGCGTCTTCTGCTACCGAACCCAATTGGGTAGAGAACATGAGGTTGAACTGTCTAATATCGGTCCAATTGCCCGTACCACTTACTGCACAAACAATCTTAGTGTCTTTAATCAATTGACCCAATCCTGCAAAATCATCTTTGGCCAACAAAGCGTCCATGGCGTCTAACAAAGCCTGTGCTTCTGCCTGCTGACCAGCTTCTTTTAAAGCATCGGCCTTGGCCTCAATCAAATGGTCTACCCTATAGCGTTTTTTGCTATCCTTGTTATCAATCATGGGGTCAGAGAAATTGTCTACGTGACCGCTTGCCTTCCAAGTAGTGGGGTGCATAAAAATAGCGGCGTCAATGCCCACAATATTCTCGTGCAATTGGGTCATGCTCTTCCACCAATAATCGCGGATATTCTTTTTTAATTCTGCCCCATAAGGACCATAATCGTATACGGCGCTTAGTCCGTCATAGATCTCACTACTAGGAAATACAAATCCATACTCTTTGGCATGGGATATGATTGCTTGGAAAATATTGTCTTGTTGCGTGCTCATAATGAGCGCAAAAATAGGATTTTGAACTTGCACAGTCAAACCTGCCTTCCAAAGCCCTATTGCAGCTTCTCATTATTTAGGTGTCTGGTGGCGTCTCTTAGGTTCTTTTTCTGGAAATTTTGCTCCAAAGCAGCCGTTAAATCCACCCCTGTTTGATTGGCTAGGCATATCAGCACAAAGAGCACATCTGCCATTTCATCACCAAGATCCTTGCCTTTATCTGATTCCTTAAAAGATTGTTCCCCGTATTTGCGAACCATTAAACGGCTCAGCTCTCCCACTTCTTCCATGAGTATGCCCAAATTGGTGAGCTCATTAAAATACCTGACCCCAACGGTTTTGATCCACTGGTCAACATCTTGCTGTGCTTGCTGAATTGTCATTGCTGTTGTTTTATTTGAGTCCTGCTCCACCGTGTACCATTTTAAGATTCATGACTGTGGCTATAGAAATGGCCCTAGATTTAATTTTCTCTGCGTTCTCTCCTGCAAAATGTTCATCCACCGTAGCCTTAAACAGGTCTATCCAACGCGTAAAATGCGCAGATTCAAAAGGCGATTTTTCATGTAAATCTTCGTGAATTTTTAAAGTATTCCCTTGATATTTTCCGGTGTCAAAAACCACGGTCTCCCAAAAATCTGTAATTCTTGGCAAGTGTTTTTCCATATCTAATTGTACCACTTGCGTAAAAAAATGCCCAATGCTTTCATCTACCAAGGCCTTGGTATAAAATGCTTTCATCAAAATAACCAGGTCTTCTCTATTACTAATATCTAATTTCATTCCTTGTTTTTTGAATCCATGACAATGGTTACAGGACCATCGTTTAATAACTGTACTTTCATATCTGCCTCAAAAATCCCGGTTCCAATGGGCTTGCCCAAATCCTTGGTTAATTGGGCAATCATAGCTTCATACAAGGGTATAGCAATATCAGGTTTAGAAGCCTTAATATATGAGGGTCTATTTCCCTTCTTGGTACTGGCGTGTAGGGTAAACTGACTCACCAAGAGAATGTCCCCACCAATGTCCAGCACCGATTTATTCATCACCCCATTCTCATCATCAAAAATGCGCAGGTTCACAATTTTACCACTCAACCATTCTAGGTCTTCCCTGCTATCTGCGTCTTCAACCCCCATCAAAACCAATAAACCACGATCAATGGCACCTGTAATTTGCCCCTCTACGGTTACTGAAGCAGATGCCACGCGTTGAATCACCACTCTCATATAGCTATTTTTTAAAGTAACTTTACTGGGTGAAGGTAAACATTCAAACAGAGATCCAGTTCCAAACTGCGCGAAGTGGTGGCAAGGGCGGACAAAATGTGAACAAGGTAGAGACCATGGTAGAGGGTCGTTGGCATGTGGCATCTTCTCTATTGTTGAATGATGCCCAGAAACAAAGGGTACTTGAAAAATTGGCCAATAAGATTCATGCAGACGGGATGCTCTTAGTCAAAAGTCAAGCAGATAGAACACAGTTGGGCAACAAAGCCTTGGTCATAGAAAAGATGCAGGACTTAATTGAACAAGCACTCCACCAGAAAAAAGCCAGAATGGCTACCAAGCCAACCAAAGCCTCTCAAGCAAAAAGAATAGAGTCAAAAAAACGCCATGCCACCAATAAATTGATGCGCAGAAAATTCAAATCAGAAGACTGATGAAACATTTGTTGCAATATATATTCCTCTTGCTCTTGGGGCTTTACGCATGCTGTGAAGCTCAGGCCCAACAAAGCATCAGCTTCCAACACTTTGTAGGCAATCAACCCTTGGTCCTAGAAGACAGTATCAAGAATGGTAATGCAGAAATATTGGTTGTCAGAAGATTCAAATATTATATCTCCAATTTGGTTTTGATAGACGAGCAGGGAAATCGTCAAGCAATTCCTGATTCCTATTATCTGATCAATGAAGCTGAACCCAATTCCAAAAAAATTATCCTGCCCAATAGCAATAAAACTTACAATGCTATTGAGTTTGTACTAGGCGTTGATAGTGCACGCAATTGCAGTGGTATTCAAACGGGGGTGTTGGATCCCATGCAGGGCATGTTCTGGACCTGGAACACGGGTTATGTTTTTGCCAAACTAGAAGGGAGTTCTCCCAATTCTTCATTGCCAGCTCATGCATTTACATACCATATTGGCGGATTTAGAACAGGTGAAAATGTCCTCAAATCCATTCACCTAGAAATCCCTGGAATCCGCCTGCCCAAAGACTTACAGGTAAAAGTGGATCTCAATGCTTGGTTTAATGGCAATAGTGCTTTGCTCATTGCAGAGCGTCCTGTTTGTCATTCACCCGGCAACTTGGCTATGAAAATTGCGGCCAATTATGCGCAAATGTTTTCAATTATTCAGCCATGAAAAAAGGGATAATTCTTGGCCTTACGGCGATGGTTTTATTGGTGATCATCAGCTGGATGAATGCACCCAAAAAACCGCATCCCATCAATTTTACCATCCCCAAAGGGTGGCCTAAGCCCACTTATGATTTTAAAAATAATCCCCTAACAGAAGAAGGATTTGCACTAGGCAAGAAATTGTTTTATGACGTGAGACTAAGCAAAGACAATAGTATTTCTTGCGGTACTTGTCACCAACAATTTGCAGCTTTTACCACATTTGACCATTCGCTTAGTCACGGCATTAATAACCAACAAACTACACGCAATGCACCCGCTTTGCAGAACCTTGCTTGGCAAACCAATTTCATGGCCGATGGTGGCATTACGCATTTAGACCTACAACCACTAGCTCCCATTACGGCTGAAAATGAAATGGCCGAAACCTTGGAAAATATCATTACCAAAATCAAGGCAGACAAAGCTTATCAAACAATGTTCTTAGCTGCCTACGGCGATGCTACCATTAATACCCAGCGTGTTGGAAAAGCATTGAGTCAATTCATGTTATTAATGATTAGCAGCAATAGCAAGTATGACAAAGTAATGCGGGGAACCGATAGTTTTAATTTGGCAGAAAAATTGGGCTATAGCGTTTTCCAACAAAAATGTATTAGCTGTCATCCGGCACCGTTGTTTACAGACAACCAATATCGCAATGCTGGTCTTGCGCTAGACGATGTATTAAAAGACCTTGGCCGGATGCGCATTACCAACCAGCCGGATGATTCCCTCAAATTCAAAGTACCTAGTTTGAGAAATATCGCCCTAACGGCACCCTATGGCCATGATGGCCGATTTTTTGCATTGAGCAATGTATTTGAACACTATCGTAAACTAATGGTTTTGGGGCCTACTACAGACCCCCAATTCAGCAACAGACTACCACTAAGCAATTTTGAGATTGGACAGCTAAAGGCCTTTTTAAACAGTTTAACAGACAGTGTTTTTATTCGTGACCCCAGATTTTCCGAACCCGGAGCGGCCATTGGTCCGGTGAATCATGGGCATTAGTCAAGGTTTCGTTACTTTAGCAAACGGTTCAGGCGGGTAGCTTGTTAAAATCAGCAACACATTGAGTGGTATCAAAAAATTAGCGGGTCAAACAATTTGGTATGGGGTCAGCACTATTGTGGCAAGATTCATCAACTACTTATTGTTGCCCTATTTAACCATCAAATTAGCTACATCGGTTTATGGTGAGTTCTCGCTGGTTTATTCCTTTATTCCTTTTATGAATGTGGTTTTTACCTACGGCATGGAAACAGCTTATTTTCGTTTTTCAAATGCCAATGATAGAGACAAGGTTTTTAATACCACCAGTATTTCACTCATCTGTTCTACGCTTTTATTAACCCTGATATTGGTCTTATTAAGAGCACCCATTGCATCAGCTTTGTCTGTAGGTTCACATCCAGAATATATTTTAATAGCGGCTGGCATTATTGCCATTGACGCGCTCTGTGGTATTCCTTTTGCAAGACTGCGTCAAGAAGGAAGACCTGTAAAATTTGCACTCACCAAAGTGAGTGGCATCTTAATCAATATAGGCGCCACGTATCTTTTACTTAGTACCATTCCACAATACTTAGCACTGCATCCAGACCATTGGATGACAGCATACTATGATCCTAATTGGGCCGTGGGTTATTTGTTAATGGCCAACCTGATTCAAAATGCCGTGGTGTTATTGTTGTTGAGCAAGGAGTTCTTTGGTTTTCACTGGAAATTTGATGCAGCACTTTGGAAAGAAATGATGCGCTATGGCATGCCCCTAATCATTGTTGGTTTTGCTGGTATGGTGAATGAAACTTTTGACAGGATCATGCTGCAATGGTGGGCACCAGTAAGTAGTGCTACAGAAGCCAATGTACAAGTAGGCATCTATTCTGCTTGTTATAAATTATCTATTTTAATTAGTCTTGCCGTGCAAGCATTCCGCATGGGAGCCGAGCCTTTTTTCTTTAAACAAGCTGCTGATAAAAACGCGCCAAAACTCTATGCCCGAGTGATGAAGTTTTTTGTAATCACGCTTTGTTTTATGTTTTTATTTGTGGCGCTTTATCTTGATGTTTGGAAACAGTTTATCCGCAAACCAGAAATGTGGGAAGGCTTGAAAGTAGTGCCCATACTGCTCTTGGCCAATATGTTCTTAGGCATCTATTACAACTTAAGTGTTTGGTTCAAGCTGAGTAACAATACCATGGCAGGCGCATGGATCACACTTGTGGGTGCAAGTATTACCCTTGCCATCAACTATTTCTTGATACCTTATTTTGGTTATATGGCCTGTGCATGGGCTACTTTTAGTTGCTATGGCAGTATGATGGTGATCAGTTTTATTTGGGGGCAAAAAGCCTATCCTATTCCTTATGCTTGGAAAAAACTATTGGCCTATATAGGCATTGTAACCAGCTTTTTCCTCATTCAAAAAGGGCTACTTTATTTCTATAATCCCTTCTGGTTTCAATTAGTAACGGGTAGCGTCCTGCTCTTTGTCTTTACTTGGTTTATTTTACTAGTAGAGAAAAAAGAGTTTCAGAAACTACCCGTCATTGGAAAATACATTCACTAATTATTTTTCAGCCAACAAAACTTCTTTGGCTTTTAACAAAGCTGCTTTGGTCTCTTTTGACACGGTAGGATATTCAATTTTTAGTTTGTGAAATTGCTCATAAATGGCTAGTCCCACTAAGATGCGCATAAACCATTTATCATCTGCAGGAATAATATACCAAGGTGCATATTCCGTAGAAGTTTGGTTAAACATTTCTTCATAAGCTTGCTGGTATTGATCCCAATAGGCGCGCTCTTTCATATCGGCTATGGAGAATTTCCAGTTTTTCTTAGGGTCATCAATTCTGTCTAAAAATCGTTTTTTCTGTTCCTCTTTAGAAACGTTCAAGAAAAATTTCAAAATGATCGTACCATTTTCTGCAAGGTTTTTTTCAAAGCGTCTAATCTGCGCATACCTATTATCCCAGAATTCTTTTTTAATGTCTTTGACAGTATTGATTCCGGGAATATTTTCATTCAAAATATATTCAGGATGCACTTTTGTCACCAAAACATTTTCATAATGAGACCTATTGAAAATGCCTATCTCTCCCCTAGCGGGTAATTCTTTGTAGTGACGCCAGAAATAATCATGATCCAGTTCAGTGGAAGAAGGCGTTTTAAAACTACTCACTTTAACCCCACTTGGATTAAGCCCACTCATTAAGTGTTTAATGGTTCCATCTTTACCTGCTGCATCCATGGCTTGAAACACAATCAATACACTGTATTCATTATGCGCATACAACATGTCTTGAAGATTGGCCAATTCTTGAATGCCACGAGCCAATAATTCTTCACCCCTTGCTTTTTCAAGTGGTTTGTTTTTTGTTGATGTACTAAATGATTTTAGTTTGATTTTTTTTCCAGGCTTTGCCAGGTATTCCTCTAGATTAATCAGCTTTTGTTTTGCCATATTTGTGGGTTTTAAGAAAACAAAAGTTACTAATTTATCCTTAAGTTATGCAATGGGCTTTTTGTACACGCGGTATCGCTTATAGATTTCTCCCCCAATCCGTTGGTATTCTGCACACATAGCCTGATTGCTTTCTAAAACCAAGTGGCTATCCATGAGCTCAAAGCCACGTTCAATAGCGGTTTGCAGCAAAGCAGTTCCCATTAAGGCGGTTAAACCAATAGATCTATAGTCATTGCGAACAGCTCCTAACAAGAGATCCAATTGTTTGGATTTTTTGGCAGCCAATAAAATCTGAATAAATCCAAAAGGAAATAATTTTCCCTTAGCTTTTTGAATGCCCAAACTCATATCAGGCATGGCCACTACAAATGCAATCAGCTCTTGGTCTTGATTCAGCACCAGTTTTACAAATGCGGGATCTAAGATGGGTAGGTATTGGGCAGCCATACGCTTCATTTCCTCTTCCGTCATGGGTACAAAACCAAATAGGTCTGAATAGGTTTCATTCACCAATCTAAATACAGGAACAATATAGGGTTTTAATGCTTTCTTGGTTTTGAATTCCAAGAGCTGCACCTGACTATTTTTTTTGATCCGTTCCATCACTTTTAGATACAATGCTGGAATGGTATTGGGCACAACCACTTTAAAAGAAACACAGTCCAAGTGCTTGACAAATCCTTCCCCTTCTACCAATGATTGTAAGTAGTATGGATTGGTAGCTGTAGCAATCACGGGCAAATGCTCCAAACCCTCTATTTGTAGGCCTTGCGGGTCTTTGTCTGAAAATCCAAAAGGACCTATCAATTGTTGCATGGATTCTTTCTGTGCCCAAGCATACACAGCGTCTAATAAGGCTTTGGTAACAGCTTGGTCATTGATACAATCCAATTGAAAAAACCTAGCCGCCTTTTCTCCATGGGTTTCATTGTATTTGTGATTGATAATACCCATGACCCTGCCAACCAATACATTCCCTCTACTGGCCAATAGTCTGATCACAGTTGCTTTACCAAGCGACGGATTATGTTTGGGGTCATGGAATTTCCATTCGTCCATATAAATAGGCGGCACCCAATTGGGTTGGTCACGGTATAACTTGGCTGGAAGAAAAATATAATCGCGCAAAGCGGATTTGCTATTTACTTCCTGAATGTTAATTGTCAAGGAATCCATTTGTCAAATTTACAAATTTTGAACAGGTCTTCAATCGGTTTCAAAAGCCATTATCTTTGCTCCATGGCAGAAGATTTGAAGATAGCGCAAGGCAGTAAGCAAGAACAATATTTGGAACTGATTCCTCAAATCAAAGGTTTGTTGGACGGAGAGGCAGACTTGGTAGCTAATTTGGCCAATACCGCCGCCGCACTTAAAGAACAGTTTGGATGGTTCTGGGTAGGCTTCTACTTGGTAAAGGAAGATGAATTGGTATTGGGACCATTTCAAGGACCCGTTGCTTGTACTAGAATTAGAAAAGGAAGAGGTGTTTGTGGTAGTAGTTGGGAACAAGCTAAAACATTGATTGTGCCAGACGTAGAAAAATTTCCAGGTCATATTGCTTGTAGCAGTTTATCCAAATCAGAAATTGTGGTTCCACTTTTTGTGAATGGACAAGTTGTTGGGGTCTTAGACGTAGATAGTTCAGAATTGGACCAGTTTGACCAAACCGATGCAACCTACCTAGAACAGATTGTAGGTTTTTTGAAACTTAGCTAAATCAATTGCTAAGCGGTTGATTATCAGACACCATTACCACCTTAACAAGGCATTAAATAATTTTACCCTAGCTTTGCATCATTCATATAGGCTCTCTATAGACTGATCATTTACTTCCGTGACAAAGTTCATTAAGTCATTTCTGGAAAGGTTATATACCACCTGAGCATTTTCAGGTGTTCATTTTAAATTTTTTACATTTTGTTATTTGAACAATTAAGCCTCATTGAGCCCATTTTAAGTGCGCTCAAAACAGAAGGTTACACCACACCCACGCCTATTCAGGAACAAGCCATTCCCATTATTTTAGAAGGAAAGGATTTACTTGGATGCGCACAAACCGGCACCGGCAAAACGGCTGCATTTGCTATTCCCGTTTTACAGTTGCTTTGCAAACAGAAATTTACCGGCCAACCTCAAAAAGGCGGAATCAAGGCCCTAATCTTAACACCCACCAGAGAATTAGCCATTCAGATAGAAGAAAGTTTTGCTGCTTACGGCAGAAACCTTGGTCTAACCCAATTGGTAATTTTTGGAGGTGTTTCTCAACACGCACAAACCATTGCCCTACGCAAAGGGGTTGATATTTTAATTGCCACACCAGGCCGTTTATTAGACCTGATTCAACAAAAATTTATTCGTTTATCAGACGTTGAATTCTTTGTCCTGGACGAGGCTGATCGTATGCTAGACATGGGTTTTATCCATGACGTGAAAAAAATTATTACACTATTGCCTACCAAAAAACAAACCTTGTTTTTCTCGGCAACTATGCCTCCAGAAATTAGTAAGTTGGCAAGTAGTATTTTGAACAATCCTTCTAAAGTAGAAGTTACCCCAATTTCTTCTACCGCAGAAACCATTCAACAAGCTGTGTATTTTGTAGAAAAAGAAAACAAGAAACTCTTGTTAAGCCATTTACTCAAAGATGCTGCTATTAAA
>CALRXZ020000036.1:0-29170 GCA_943372255.1 Chitinophaga pinensis | reverse complement strand
TGGTACCGCAGATATAATCATTTGCTGCATCAATCTCATCTTCTGTAAAGCCAACTGCTTCAAGCAAATTAAAGCTCCAGTCACTGTATTCTGCTTCAGTAAATCCAAGGCGTTGCATACAAGCATCACCCAAAGTAAAACGGTTAAAGATGAATCCTATTTCAAAAGCAGAACGGGCAGCGCCATTCAGTTTTTCAATTTCTTCAGATGTAAATCCTTTTTCAGCCAAAGTCTTGTTGTTGATAAACGGAGACTTTTCAAAGCTAGCAGCACCCACCGCATATTGCTCAATAGCCAATGCTTCTGCAGGGCTATAACCCAAGTTCTTCAAAGCTGCTGGAACAGATTGGTTGATGATTTTGAAATATCCACCACCAGATAGTTTTTTGAATTTCACCAAGGCAAAATCAGGTTCAACACCGGTAGTATCGCAATCCATTACCAGACCAATGGTTCCAGTAGGTGCAATCACGGTTGTTTGCGCATTGCGATAGCCGTATTTTTCACCCAATTGAACTGCATCGTCCCAAGCTTTGGTAGCGTGTTTTAACAAGATATCTGGGCAGTATTTAGCGTTGATTCCTACAGGTTTCACGCTTAATCCTTCATAAGCTTCATTAGCATCGTATGCAGCAGCACGGTGGTTGCGCATTACGCGAAGCATATCGGTCTCATTTTCTTTGTATCTAGGGAAAGCGCCTAAGAAGGCAGCCATCTCTGCAGATGTTTTATAGGCAATACCAGTCATGATAGCTGTAATAGCACCGGCAATACCGCGAGCTTCTTCACTATCATAAGGAATACCACTAACCATGAGCATGGTACCCAAGTTGGCAAAACCAAGACCCAATGTGCGGTAATCGTAAGACAATTCAGCTACTTCTTTAGAAGGGAACTGCGCCATCAATACAGAGATTTCCAAAACTGTGGTCCACAAACGGCAAGTGTATTCAAATCCTTCAACATCAAATTTATTGTTGCTGGTGTCAAAGAATTTCATCAGGTTGGCAGAAGCCAGGTTACAAGCCGTATTGTCTAAGAACATGTACTCAGAGCAAGGGTTAGAAGCGTTGATGCGACCACCTTGAGGGCAAGTATGCCATTCGTTGATGGTGGTATCATACTGCGTACCAGGATCAGCGCAACTCCAAGCTGCATAAGCAATTTGATCCCAAACATCCTTAGCAGGAATTTTTTTCATCACACGACCATCAGTACGTGCTTTTAGTTCCCAATCTCCGCCTTCTTCCAATACTTTGAAGAATTCGTTAGGAATACGAATAGAGTTATTGCTGTTTTGTCCAGCAACAGTCATATAAGCTTCACCTTCATAGCTATTGTCATATCCAGCAGCAACCAAGGCAGCTACCTTCTTTTCTTCACCCACTTTCCAGTTGATGAATTCCATAATTTCTGGGTGATCCAAGTCTAAGCAAACCATTTTAGCAGCCCTTCTGGTAGTGCCACCACTTTTAATAGCACCAGCAGCACGGTCACCAATTTTCAAGAAGCTCATTAATCCGCTAGAAGTACCACCACCGCTCAATTTTTCACCACCTCCACGAATATGAGAGAAATTGGTACCAACTCCAGAACCATATTTGAAGATCCTGGCTTCTCTAACCCAAAGGTCCATAATACCACCATCGTTTACCAAATCATCGCTTACGCTCAAGATAAAGCAAGCATGTGGTTGAGGACGCTCGTAAGCATTAGAAGATTTTTTCAGTTTTCCGTCTTTTGCGTCTACATAGTAGTGACCCTGAGGCTTACCTGTAATACCATAGCTTTCGTGTAAACCAGTATTAAACCATTGTGGTGAGTTTGGAACGCATGCTTGATTTAAGATGCTATAAGCCAACTCATCATAAAAAATTTGTGCGTCTTTTTCAGAAGCAAAATACCCATAACGTTCACCCCATACGCGCCAGCAATTAGCCATACGGTGTGCCACTTGTTTCACGCTGGTTTCCCTTCCCAAAGAACCATCGGCTTGTGGTACACCCGCTTTGCGGAAATATTTTTGTGCTAAGATATCGGTGGCAATCTGGCTCCATTGTTTTGGTACCTCCACATTGTTCATCTCAAATACTTTTTCACCGTTTGGATTTTTGATCACGCTATCGCGATAATCATATTCAAACATATCATAGGGAGTTACACCATCTTTGGTGAACCTGCGGGTAAACTGTAACCCTTTTGCTTTGGAAGGAGTAGCCATAATCGGAGCGTATTATTTTATTCTGGGTAATTGTTGATAAGCCCCGTTAACTAATTGTTAAGCGGTAGACGAAAATATCCTTCAATGACCGATTTTCAACTTTGTAAATATCAACAGGTTGTGGAAAAGGAATGTGAATTATCTCAAACCTCAAAACAGGGTTGATTTTGCTGAAATGTCCACAGATGTACACAATTATTTGTGGAAAAATTAAGCGTTGAACCAAGTATTATCCGTAAATACAAAAACCTTATACAAATTCCGGATATCCAGCCTTTATGAATGAATATCTATAAATTAACACCCAATTTGTCCCTAATTAGAGAAACAGTTGAACAATAAACACCATAAACAAAAAGTTTTTTGCATTTTTGTAGCAAAGGAACCATTCCAATTCTTACATGAAACAGGCAATCTATCAACAATTTGTAGCGAAAAAACAGCAGGGTAAGAAGTCTTTTGCCGTGCTGGTTGATCCAGACAAGGTAGACGCAGCCAAGATAGAAGAGTTGGTACAGTTGGCGGTTTCGTCCAAAGTGGACTACTTTTTTGTAGGAGGCAGTTTGGTGATTTCTAATCATCTAGACGAGTGTATCCAACAGATAAAAGCCTCTTGTTCCATTCCTGTAATCCTATTTCCAGGATCCCCCTCCCAGCTCAGCAAATATGCAGATGCACTGCTGTATTTGTCCCTGATTTCTGGTAGAAACCCTGAATTATTGATTGGACAACACGTAATCAGTGCCCCATTTGTACGCAAAAGTGGTCTTGAAATCATGCCAACCGGTTATATGGTGATAGATGGTGGAGCTCCTACCACAGTTTCCTATATCTCCAATGCATCACCCATTCCGGCAGACAAGAATGAAATTGCGCTCTGCACGGCCATGGCAGGAGAAATGTTGGGCATGAAACTTATTTATATGGACGCCGGAAGTGGTGCCAAAAGGGCCATTACAGAAGCCATGATTGAAAAAGTGGCCAAGAACATTGAAGTCCCCTTGATTGTAGGTGGTGGCATTACCAGCCCGGAAAAAGCCTATTTAAACTGCAAGGCTGGCGCCGATATTATTGTAGTGGGCAATGCCATTGAAAAAGACCCAACCCTGATTGCAGAAATCAGCGCAGCTATTCACAGCGTACCAGTAATTGCTTAATTCAAAATCTTCATGGAACAAAAAAGCCCAGCAGTTGCCTGCTGAGCCCAGTTATTTTTAAGTTGTAGTGTTTATTTCAATCCCGCTACATTTACCCTAGAAGGGGTATCCTTTCCACTCACAATGCCCTTAGAGCTAAGCGCGATGGATTTGATAATTCTAGCCATATTTTCCATGTCTAATGTACCAATCTCATCGGTCACTTTGTGGTAATTGGGTTCGCTATCCATTTTGGATGTAGAAATGGTATGAGCAGGAACACCCAATCTTGCTAAAGTGGCGTTATCAGAGCGATAGAAAAGATTTTGGTCTGTGTAAGGGTCTGGATGAAACGTAAAACCAGTACCTTCTAAATTGGCTTGTAAAATCTTACCCATATCGGTTTGTTCATAACCTGTGATATAAGCAGAATTGGTTCCCCACTTGCTTTCTGTACCAATCATTTCAATATTGAACATGGCTTTCACGTCATCGGGGTTAAATTGTCTAGAACAATAAGTGGCACCAAATCCACCTACTTCTTCTGCGGTAAACGCCACAAAAATCAACGTGCGTTCATTGTCTTTTTTGGCTTTAAAATATTTGGCCAACATCATTACAGCTGTAGTACCAGCCGCGTCATCGTTAGCTCCATTGTAAATGGAATCATTGTTCACAGCTTTCCCAATTCCTAAATGGTCATAGTGACCAGAGAAAATCACGTATTCGTTCTTTTTGCTTTTACCTGGTAAAACTCCAATCACATTGGCCAATTTTTGCTCGATAAATTCGTGCTTAGAACTAACGGTAAAGGTTTTGGGTTGCTCAGCAGCTAACACAAATACTACACTATTATCGGCTTTAAACAATTGTCTTTTTAAACCTGTTAAGCGGCCAAAGTTTTTGGCAAAACTGGTATCTACGGTAACAAAATAATTCTTTCCAGACTGCACGTACTTGCTAGCTTCAGTAAACAGGTTGGCACCTTTGGCAATCATTACTTTTTCATAACCACTGGTTTCACTAATATTTAAATCCGGCTGGCAAGTCACCACAATCACGTCTCTGCTATCAACCGCCACTCCGTTGAAATTACAGCTAGCATTGATAAACTTAGGCTTCACCATCACAAATTCTTGTAGATAAGTACCACTGTTTTTCCAGGTTTGCAAACCGGTTTGTTTGAATTCTTCTGCAATAAAAGCAGCCGCTTTTTCAATAGCAGGACTAAATGTTCTGCGGCCCTGCATCTCATCAGAAGCAAGGGTGCGTTCAATGCGCTCCACTTCTTTGGCATTGATAATTTCATCAATATTCTGCGCTTGTAAATATGACACAGCAAATAGGCAAATAGCCAAACTTATTTTTTTCATAGCAATTTTTTCAGTGTTCAATATAAAACAAAAAAATAGGCGCAACTAAATCACGCCTACTAAATATTTACTTCTCTTCTTCACTATTCACTCCTCAAACCAATCATTGTCCATTCTTCACTCTTCACTCTTCACTCTTCACTTAACTAGAGGCTCATCATCTCCTTAAACTTCACCGTCTGCCTCCGGCTCACTTCAATTTTCTCACCACCTTTTAGATCTACTAACAATCCACCATTGAAATAGGGTTCAATTTTTTCAATCCAACGTAGGTTAATAATATGCTTTCTGTTAGCACGGAAGAACATGCGATCATCCAGTCTTTCTTCCAAAGCATTGAGTGATTTTAAGATGAGTGGTTTATTGGTACCAAAGAATACTTTGGCATAATTACCCACGCTTTCAAACAAACGAATCTCTCCCAGTTTTACAAACCAGCAACGCTCACCGTCTTTTACAAATACTTGGTCAAACTCGGTTAAAGGACCACGATTCAAACCATTCAATCCTGCGTTTTCTTTGCTGATTTCCAAATGCAATTTTTGAATCGCGTCAGCCAAGCGCTTGGGTTCTACGGGTTTCAACAAATAGTCCAAAGCATTTACTTCAAAGGCTTTGATGGCGTATTCATCATAAGCAGTTGTAAAAATCACACGAGGCGCTTTTTCCACTTCGGCCAACAAATCAAATCCGGTTTTACCAGGCATTTGAATGTCTAGGAAAATCAAATCCGGATTCAGGGTTTCTATTTTTTCAATGCCGTCATCCACATTGGCGGCTTCTTCAATGACTTCAATGTCTGAATGGTCTTGCAAAAGTTTTTTGAGCTCATTGCGGGCCAATCTTTCGTCGTCAATAATGATTGCTCTAATTGCCATAACGCTATAATCAAGGTTTAATAATGCAAATCTTTTACGGGCATTTTTACTATCGCTTCTACCATTCCACCAGCCGTATCCCGAATATCAAAACTAGCTTTTCCGCCAAATAATAATTTAAGTCTATTACGGGTGCTATTGATACCAAAACCATCGGCGGCAGCCTCTAAGTTACCATTTAAGTGACCAGAATTCTGAACAATCAGCTCGTGGTGGTTGTCTTTGAAATCAGAAATCACACGCACCACCCCACCTTCTTTTTGTTGGCTAATTCCGTGCTTAATGGCGTTCTCCACCAAGGTCTGCAACATCATAGGAGGCACGGGCTGACCCATGGTGTCTTCATCAATATCGTATTCAATACGCAAACGGTCTTCAAAACGAATATGTTCCAAAGCCAAGTAATCTTTCACTATTCCCAATTCCTTTTCAAAAGGGGCTAGTTCCAATTTCTCCGCCTGCATACTGCTACGCAAAATATTGCTCAACTCTGTAATGGCAGTTCTAGCCCTGTCTGGATTCTCGTCTACTAGGGCACGAATGCTGTTGAGTGCATTGAAAATAAAATGGGGATTAATATGACTCTTGATGGTTTTGAGTTCCAGCTCTTTAACCAAGGTTTCTAGTCTTACTTGCTGTATTTCATTTTTTCTTCCCGCTTCTATATAATGCCAAACAAAATAGATAGAAGTCCAGACAAAAATCAAGGGAGAATCAAAGATCAGATTACCCAGAAAACGCTTTTCAAAAGAGATTTTCTTAACGGGGTCATAGAGTTTGAACCATTCTACCAGTGCAGAATTGGCCATATTGTATAGTACGCAAATGGTCAGGATTAACAAGGCTAACTGAAACCAACGCTGTTTCTGTGTTGGGGGGCGCATGTTAAAACGGATAATTAGGAGTCTGAGCAAGTGGGTAAAGAATATACCCGCAAACACGCCAATTGCTAGTCTGGAATAGAAAATATTGGTGTATTTCTGCTCAAAAACAAAGGCAAAAAACACCATGGCAAGGCTATAAAACAACCAACCGCCTAACTGGCACCACCAATATGCAGATATTTTCCATCTCATGTTCCTGCAAAGATACCCCCTAAACCAAGCCCAGTAGCCGCATTTTGGGATTAAAGGCAAAATCGGTATCTGTTTGGCAGAATTTCCCCTTACCCGCGGCGAACTATCTGTTTCAAAGGGTGTTGTACTATTTTAACGGCAGCATTTGCAAGCCGTAAAATGCTTATTTTTACATCTAAATAAAGTCTCATGGATATAAAGGCCGGTCTACTACTTCAGCAAATTGACAGCCCAACTGACCTAAAAAAGCTCAGCCGGGAACAATTGCACCAGGTTTGTGACGAGCTGCGTCAGTATATTATTGACGTAGTCAGCGTTCACGGTGGTCATTTTGCAGCCAGTTTAGGCGTAGTAGAATTGAGTGTGGCCCTTCACTATATCTACAATACCCCTTATGACCAATTGGTTTGGGACGTAGGCCACCAAGCCTATGGACACAAGATTCTAACAGGCAGAAGGGACAATTTTGCTACCAACCGCAAATACAATGGTTTAAGCGGTTTTCCAAAAAGAAGCGAGAGCCAATATGATACTTTTGGCGTAGGCCACTCTTCTACCAGCATTTCTGCCGCCTTGGGTATGTCCATGGCCGCCAAATACAAGGGAGAAGACAGAAAGTCTATAGCGGTGATTGGAGACGGTTCCATGACAGCGGGTATGGCTTTTGAAGCCATGAACCATGCCGGCGTGGCCGATAGTGATGTCTTGATTATCCTCAATGACAACTGTATGAGCATTGACCCAAATGTGGGCGCGCTTAAGGGTTATTTAACGGATATCACCACTTCCCCTACTTATAACAAAATGCGTGATGAGGTTTGGAACCTGATGGGCAAATTACCCGTGGGCAAAACCTTTAGTCGTGAAATGGCCAGCAAACTAGAAGCCAATATCAAGGGAGTTGTTTCAAAAAGCAGCAACTTATTTGAGGCATTGAACCTGCGTTATTTTGGACCCATTGATGGGCATAATATTACCAAGTTAGTTGATACCCTGAAAGACCTGAGAAATATTCCCGGACCCAAATTATTGCATATTGTTACCGTAAAAGGAAAGGGATATGCACTAGCCGAGAAGGATCAAACCAAGTGGCATGCCCCAGGTTTGTTTGACAAGGTAACAGGAGAGATTGTAAAGAAACCAGTTACGGCACCACAACCACCCAAGTACCAAGACGTATTTGGACATACCCTTTTAGAACTGGCAGAAATGAATGATACCATCATGGGGGTTACACCTGCTATGCCAAGTGGCTGTTCCATGAAATTCATGATGGAGAAAATGCCACACCGTGCATTTGACGTTGGCATTTGCGAGCAACACGCCGTTACCTTAAGTGCTGGATTAGCCACACAGGGTATGCGTGTGTTCTGTAATATTTATTCTTCTTTTATGCAGCGCGCATTTGACCAAGTGGTGCACGATGTAGCCATACAAAAACTACCCGTAACCCTTTGCTTAGATAGAGCTGGATTAGTAGGAGAAGACGGACCAACACACCATGGTTGTTATGATATTCCCTATATGCGTTGCATCCCCAATATGGTCATCAGCGCACCCATGAATGAGCAAGAATTGCGCAACCTCATGTACACCTCTCAATTACCAGAAAACCAATACCCCTTTGTGATTCGTTATCCAAGAGGTGAAGGCGTGATGGTAGATTGGAAAACGCCATTCCAGTCATTGCCCATTGGTAAGGGACGCAAACTCAAAGACGGAGAAGGCGTTGCCATTTTGAGTTTTGGACACCCCGGCAATTTTGCTCAAGCAGCTATCCGTGAATTAAGAACAGAGGGAATTAATCCAGCGCATTATGACTTACGTTTTGTAAAACCTATTGACGAGGATTTACTACACGAAGCCTTTAGCAAATACAGCAAAATTGTGACCGTAGAAGACGGAACTGTAGTTGGTGGATTTGGCTCTGCCGTATTAGAATTCATGAACAAATATGGCTATAAAGCCGATGTAACTATTTTGGGTATTCCAGACCGTTTGGTAGAGCACGGAAGCCCCAAAGAATTGCATCGTGAATGTGCTTATGATGCGCAAGGTATTGCTGCAGCAGTAAGAGAATTAATGAAAGAAAGCATCACCGTAAGTACTACTATTGCGGGATAAGCTTAACAGATACTCAATAAAAAAGCACCAAGATGATTGGTGCTTTTTTTATGACTTACATGAAGTGTTTTTTAGTCCTCAAATCTACTGGCGCTGATCTCTTCTTCGGTTAAACCAGCATCGGCCAAATCCGCTTCTCGGTTATCATTCCACTCCACAATAAAATTGTTTCTACCCTCACCCACCATCATTTTCATGAATTTCTGTTGGGTTAATTCTAAGATGGAAAGGAATAAGAAAATGGCGTGAATCTTGTCTTCGCAATCTTCAAATACTTTTTCAAAAGCAACCGTTTTCTCTTTTTGTACAAAGGTGAGCATATAGTCACGGCTACCTTCCATGGTATGGTTGTAGCGTACCACCGTATGCACGGGTTTGTTTTGTCTTTCTTGAACGCGAAGCATCACTTTTTCAAAAGCCTTCATCAGCTTGAAAAGGGTGATGTTCTGGATCTCGGTACCTTCAGAAGCTTCTTCTCCAATCTCTGCAATTTCACGGTGTAGGTTACCACGTTTTACCATGAGCATCCGCACCGCTTCCATTTCTGCCATTTGAGTGGCCGCTTCTTTAAAGCGTTTGTATTCCAAGATTTTGTCTATCAATTCCTGTCTAGGATCAATTTCATTACCTGAGGAATCCACTTCTTTTCTTGGCAACAAGAGTCTGGCCTTGATACGCATTAAAGTAGAGACAAATAGAATAAACTCACTACTCAATTCAATATTGAGTTTCTCCCCCTGATGAATAAAGTCCAAGAAATCATTGATGATCTTGGTAATAGGAATATTATAAATATCCAACTCGTCCCTTTCAATAAAGAAAAGTAAGAGGTCAAAAGGACCTTCAAACTGGTCGAGTTTGATTTGATAATTTGCGGTAGCCAATGGAAAATGTTTAATTGCAAAGAAACTAAAACAGCTGCAAAACAGCAGCTGTTTTAGGAATAGTTATCCACCAAATAGGGGCTTATTTTTTTAAAGCGTCCCTAATCTCAATCAATAATTGGTCTGTGCTAGAAGGGGCAGGAGGCGCAGCAGGTGCTTCTTCTTCCTTCTTCTTCAATTTGTTAATGGCTTTGATGACCAAGAAAACGGCAAAAGCCACAATGATAAAATCTATCAGATTGGTTAGGAAGCTGCCGTATTTTACAGATACTTCTGCAATGGCTTTTTCAACCACCTTACCAGCAGCGTCTTTTACTTCAGGAGTGGCGTCTTTGAGTATCAACTTCTTATCATTAAAGTCAACACCGCCAGTCAGCATCCCTACAACGGGCATAACCATGCCGTCTACAAAACTGCTAACAATCTTGCCAAAGCTGGCACCCATCACAAAGGCTACCGCTGTATCTACCAAGTTTCCCCTAACGGCAAACTCTTTGAATTCCTTGATCATACCCATAAGAAACTAATTTTGGTTTTGCTGAAAGTAAAAAAAATATCCACAAGAACCATATTCCACCGTTTTTTCGGGGCTTTTTTTCTCCCCAACTTGGGTTTAAAGCTAAAAACCCCAACTTTGCCTCCCATGCAAACCAAGGACAAACTAATTAACTGGGGCATTTTTGCGGCACTTTCCCTGATCTGGGGCAGTAGTTTTATGCTCATGAAATACGGGATGCATACTTTGAGTCCCTACCAAGTGGCCACCATCCGCATCTTGAGCGCCGGTTTGGTCATGACGCCTTTTGCGCTAGAAGCCTTTAGAAAAATCCCCAGAGAGAAATTCTTGTTGGTGATTATTTCCGGTTTGATTGGCAGCTTTTTTCCGGCTTATTTGTTTTGCATTGCGGAACTTGAAATTGATTCTTCTTTGGCGGGAATCCTCAATGCCCTAACGCCTTTATTCACCATTATTGTTGGCGTATCATTTTTTCAATTGCAAGCCAGTCGTCAAAAAATCATTGGGGTCTTGGTGGGTTTTGTTGGGCTTTGTTTACTCTTTGCCGCGCAAAAAAAAGTAAGTTTTGAAAATATCTCTTATGCCTCACTAGTTCTTTTAGCTACACTGCTCTATGGGATCAATATCAATATGGTAGGTCGTCATTTAAAAGAAGCTGGCTCATTGAATATTGCCAGTATGGCTTTTGTATTTCTGATTATACCTTGTTTAGTCATTCTTTATTTCACAGGCTACTTCAACTTAGACCTTAGCTCTAAAGACGTATTACTTTCCACCGGTGCTTCCATGTTATTAGGACTCATGGGTACGGCCGTAGCCACCGTGATTTATTATATGTTAGCCAAAAGAGCAGGCAGTCTATTTGCTTCTACGGTTACTTACGGGATTCCTTTTGTAGCCGTGTTCTGGGGACTCTTGGGAGGAGAAGAAATCAACCTGATACAATGCGGATGCATGTGTATTATTTTATTGGGGGTTTGGTTGTCTAATAAAAAATAGTTTAAAAAACACTTTTGATTTTTCAAAGATTTACTTGATAACTGGTACTTCTTCCACCGGCATTTCCATGTAACATAAATGCTCCAATTTCAAGCAAGTGTTGCAGATCACGGGTTGCAGTTGCTTTGGATGTTTTAGCTATTTTGCCATATTTTCCAGCATTCATCCCCCCCAGAAACCCATGAATGCCTTCCTGGAACATTCTCTTAATAACAATTTGCTGCCTTTCATTTAATTGATTTGTGTAGTGGTCAAAGAAGCGGGTAATCTTGAGTGTAAAATCAATTTGCAATTCCGCTTCTGATTGTGCAGCTAATGTTAGGTTCACAAAATAACTTACCCAAGCAGTAATTTCATTTGAGCGTTGTGCATTTTCTAGTTCAGTATAATAAGCTTTTTTGTTGGCTTCAATGGTACTGGACAAACTGAGTAGAACTGGCCGTTTAATAGTTTGTGATAATGCTTTTTCCGCCAAAGCCCTTCCAATTCTGCCGTTTCCATCTTCAAAAGGATGAATGGTTTCAAAATAGAGATGGGCAATAGCTGCGCGTACTGGAGCAATACTAATTTCTTTTTTTCCGCCCGGAGCAGTGCTATTAAACCAATCAATAAAATCATTCATTTCTTTGGGTACTCGTTTAGATGGAGGTGCTTCAAAATGCACTTTCTCCCTTCCAATAGCACCTGATACCACCTGCATGGGTTCTTCATGAGAACGCCAAATACCTACTGCCATTTTTTTATTCGTTCCAAGAAGCATCTGATGCCATTCAAAAAGTTTTTCTTTGCTGAGCGGTAGATTGCGGGTATTTCTAACATCAATCATTAGTTCTCCTAATCCTGCGGCAGATTTATCCTTTATAAATGTTGCGTTAATATGCAAACCAAGGTTTTTCCGAATAGAAGACAATACATCTTCTCTATTGGGATACTCTCCTTCAATTTCTGAAGTCTTAATTGCTTCAGCTAACAGCATATTCACAACCGTGTCCTGTCTTACTTGTTCTGGTAAAGCTTCTAGAATACCTGAAACACGTCCTTGTTTTTCAGAAAATAGCAACAAGGATTTTTCTTCCTTTTCTAGTTGAAACCTAAAGTTTGGCCAGTCAGATTGTTGCCAATTGTATGTTGCCATGAGCCGATTATTATCATTATTCGGCTCAAAAATAGTGAAATTTTGAGCCGAATAGCGCATTTATTCGGCTCAAGTACTTAAAAAAGACCTTCGGCTCCATGAAAGATTGGAGATTTTGTATAAAAAAGGAGGTGATAGAAATCACCTCCGAATTAAACGCTTGCGAATCTGCTAAAATCGCTTACTTACCGAAAACCATTTATAAAAGGTTCTAAAATAAAAGGGCAGTTTTAATATTATACCCATCAGCTTTTATTTGATACTTGTTTGAACTATCATTATATCCAACACGAACTATTTTTTTCTCACCCGGTAAAAGCGTAAAATAACCATCACTAAAATAAGCGGGCAAAACAATCGCCCCTTTGTCATCCATTAAATTTAACTTGATGCCTATAGCTGGAGTAGTAGTATTGTTTTGTATTTCAAATACAGTTATCCCTTTTTGGTTATTAATTTGTTTTCCTACAAGTGTAACTTTTGAAAGCTGATTGAAGGCTTCATAATTGATAGTTGCAGCATTTGTTTTCCAGTAATCATTTTCAGCTAGAACCTCTTTTTTATTGTTTTCAATTTCAAGTCTGTCTAAATAGACTGGGGGTAAATTTACAGTTGAAAGATCAGGAGTAAATGCTTCTATTTTTTGATTAGTGCCAATATTTATTTGTTGAACTTTAGTATAGAATGCTGTTCCTTTAAGGTCATACAATTTTAATATTACTTTCAGATTTTGGTAGCTTTCAAGAGCGCTATTGATCACAATTACTTTCTGATCATGCAAATTCATTTGAACATGCAAGGGCTCACATGCTTTCTTTGAACCATAATAGGAACCATGGGTTTCAAAATCCCATGAATAAGTTTGCCAGATCATACTTGGCCATGCTGGATGTGTCATCCACAATAAAACACCACTGGTATTATTCCATAGTTTACTGTTCCATGCCTCAAAAATGGCCCTATGACTTTCATAATTAATCAATTGAACTTTTTTATTAAAATCATCCAGTCCAATTACTTTTCCATATAAACTATCAACCGCACTCAAGTATCCTTTTAGATTTTGATTAGAAACTTCAGAATGAAGATCATGATAGTTCCAAACATCATTGATTGGCCATTGATCTTCTTTTTTTATAAACTTCTGGATGGTACTAACTGTTGGAATAGAAAAGGTTCCAATTTCTGTAGTAAATCCATCAACGTTCTTAGTAAAATATTCGGCCGGATTATTGATATACCTCCAAGCACCACTTTGCCTAAGGTTCATTTCACGCGAATTTCCATTATAGTGCCTGGTGCCATCTTCTATTGCTAGGATCTCAGAAATTTTATACTCCATACTAACTGGCGCATATCCTTCATTCCGCGGACACCAGATTGCTATAGAGGCATGGTTACGAAATCTTTTTACAACTTCTGTTATATTATCAAGTGTGAGTTGATCATTGTTTGGTGGTACATTATATCCTTCTGTTGACATCCAGAAATCATTCCATACTAACATCCCATATTCATCGGCTAGTTCATAAAACACTTCTTCCGTGCATTCTCCTGTCCAATTTCTTATCATATTGTAATTGGCTTCTTTGTGCAAACGAAAAGCTGGTTCCAGCCTTTCTCTTTCAACCCTTTTCATTGCATCATCCATTCCCCAATTACCACCTTTGCAAAAGATTTTCTGACCATTTACGTTAACCACCAAATAGGGATTATTTGAATCTGGAATAGTTTCAAAATGTTTTTCATCAACTCCCGTATAGATACTTGGAATAGTAAATCCTCCTGCCACTTTTACGCGATTAATATTATCGAAAATAGGTTTACCCTGAATGGCATTTGTAGGTTGATAACTAATGCGCCATTCCTTTTTACTTGGAGCATGTACCATTAGTTCATAAGAAAATTCTCGAACACCAAATCGAATATTTTTTTCATCTGAAATGAGATTTTGACCTTCTACAACTGAAAGTTTCAAATCATATAAGTTTTGGCTTCCATAACCATTTGGCCACCATAGTTTTGGGTGTTGAAGATGTAATGAAGGGTTATTATCAGGTGAGAGTTGTACTATTTTCTGTTCGCCGGGCATTAAATTGATAGGCAATGAAAAATTCAAAGAACCTATCCTACCCTGAACAGTGCCTTTTTTAATGACTGATGAATGATTCGTAACCAAGGCTTTGATGATTAATTTTGCTGAACTAGTATCCGGAAGTGGCAAATCAGTAATTACTTGAGGGTCTTGAATAGTAATAGCTCCAGTAAAATGAAGAGATACGTTTTGCCAGATGCCAATATTTCTATCTCTAATGCCAGGCATCCAATCCCATCCTTCTGAAGCAATAAAAGTTGGTCCATCTAATGCAAGACTACCTCCGTTGGGTCCAGCACCTGCTGTAGCCGATTGCTCGTGTGGAATGCCTGGATTAGGTGGCGGAAGAATATGTACGGCAAGAATATTTTTTTCATTTTTATGCAAATATTTGCTGACATTAAAATTACCCCTTGAAAATGCCCCATTAATTGAGCCTACACAAGTTCCATTTAGCCATATATCTGCCTTGTAATTGATTCCATCAAATTGCAGCCAGGTAAGTTTATCAAAAGATTCAATGGGACTGGCAAAACTGATCCGATACCACCAATCTTTTCGGCATAAACTATCTGGAATAGTAAGGTTATTCAATCCCACGTATGGATCAGGATATACACCTTGCTGAACTAAGGTAGTTAGCACTGTTCCTGGAACAGTGGCATTATACCAGTTTTTAGTTTGATAGTTTTGATTAAAAATAGATTGTGTATTGGCAATAACAGCATTGCCATCAGTCATTTCCCAACCATTTTTTACAATATAATCGTTCTGCTTATTCTTTTGCAATAGGGTAACTGGAATATGTTTTGTTTTCCTGATGGCTATTTCAGGTTTACCAATACCTACAGGCATGGTATTTTCTGGCTGTTTTTGTGTTAATCCAAAGTTGGGTTTGTTTTGAGCATGCAACATTGAGTTTATTGCGAAAACTGCAAAAACGATAAGTTTATATCTGTTAGAATTATTTTTCATAAAAATTTTTGAGAACCTTTGATAACCAATTTAATTAAGAAAAGAAATTAATAATAATGTCTACTTTTTATTATGTGATTGTTCAAATATTAAAACAGCTATTTAAATATTTTTAAGTCATTTAATTGCCTCTCCTTACATAATGATGCCGCTCCAATAATAATTGCTTGCTCTCCAAGGGTAGATACTTTCAACTTAAATTCAAATCCTTTCTCAGAAATTTTTTTTATGAAACTTTCATTAAAAAGATGATATGCTTTTGAAATATTACCACCCATATAAATCACATCTGGTTTCACTTCAGGGTATATTTCAGTTATAAATTCTGCCAAATTATAACCAAATTCATTAAAGATATTTTTGCAAACAACACTTTTACTTAAATCAAAGCCAGAAACTAATGAAGCAATTTCTTTAACAGAACTTATCATTTCACCAGTTAATAAATAATATTTATTTAAAAACCACCTTGTTGATAAATAGTCCTCTACTATTCCTTCTTTAAAATTCATTTTCCAATATTCTGCATCTACAATTGAACCATTTATAACCTTTGAAGACCCTAAACCGGTTCCTAATGTTAGTCCTATAGGAAAATTCAAAGGAAGTAATTCGTTACAAAACATTTCTCCCTTCAAAAAACATGTAGCATCATTAAAAAAGCATATATTATTACCAGGTATATTTAGTCTTGTTGCCAAAAGTATTTTGATATTCAAATCAAAAAAATGTTGAAATTTATTTTGATTCTGGATATAACATATTCCTTTTTCAAAATCAAATGGTGCAGGAAACGCAATACCAATTCTACTATTATCTAAAGAACATTCACTAATAACAGATTGAATCAATTTGGACCATTTTTCAAGAATCTCTGCAGGACTACCATTTGAATCAAATTCCAATCTTTTTGTGAATTCTAGCAATACTTTTCGCTTATGTAAATCAACTGGGGCAATTGTTAGATGAGTTCCACCAACATCAATACCAATAACAATATGTTCATTCATTAGATAAATTAAAGTTTTTGAGGTTTAAATATTACTTCAATTTTTTCTGTCATTGTGTCTTCCAATTTAATTGCCAATTTATTAAAACCTTTGTTTACCGAATTTTTGGTGAATGGAAATATTTCACCTGCCAGATATGAAGCACCTAATACTTGAAAACTAGCATTAGTAGGACTTTTAATAGTCACTACCATCTGCTTGCCATTTAACTTTAACAATGCGGTCTTACCTTCCGATAATAATTCAATTTTTGCTTTTGTATGCATTGACCACCAAACAGTAGCTTTAGATTTTGAAACAAAATCATCCTCTATGGAAATAATTGATGTTAACTTATTTAATTGAATTTTTCTAGAATAAGAAGTAACATCACGAGAATAGCAATTAGCAAGATCAAGGGTATATGAACTTTCATTAACTCCTATCAATTGACTTTTCAAAGTAGCTGAGCCTCTTTCATATTGATCTGGACTGGCAGATGGATTAAAGACTATGCAATTTTTACCTTCGGCCCTAAGTCTGTAAAAATGCCATCGCCCTGGAGCTGTTTGAGGCGAATCAATCCCGGTGTAAGTAGGCAAGCTGGTTTTAGAAAAATAACCAGGATAGGTATAATTATCACTGCCTAGATTACCATATGCCCAAACTTCACCCAAAGCCTGAATATCAAAACTTCCAGCATCTAAATGCCCATGATTGGCAAAATTATTGCCGCCATGCATAGAAACAAATACCGCATTTTTATTCCATCCATCCCTTAGTGACATTACTTCTATACCATGAATATAATTTTCTAATGAATTAATTCTAGCTGTAGATTTTGTATAGACCATACCTGGATTGTAATACAACATATCCATCCAATTCATTGTATTGGTTTGTTTACAAAGCTCGTATTGCATTTTTGCTAAGGCAGAATCGTTATTGTTTTTAGCAAACCAGAAAAAAGACTTGATCTTAGAATTCTTTAAAGGATCATCACCAATGCTTAAACTAGTCACAGGACCAGATACATATGCAGGGAACCATCCAGTTTTTTTAAAGCCAGCAAATTGATCTAAGCCAAAAGCAGTTCCTAAAACCCGCTGCATACTTTCCATTGCAATAGTAGTATACATTAGTCCATATCCCCAATACATTAAACCTTCTTCACTTTGACCATCCGGTTCAAAAGATTGAATATATTTAGGAAGTGCATTGATAGCCAAAGCAATGATTTCACTCATTCCTTCAGGGTCATCTTCATATAATGCTAAAGCAGCCATGATGATTCCACCATTGCAGATACCGTTCCAATTATGATTAGCAGTTGACCACCAAACTTTATTTTGTAATTGCAGCTTACCCGGTATTAAAACCTGTTTCATTACTGCATCTTTCATCATTTTTTTTTCATCCTTATTCATGAAACTATAAAGCGCATCATACGCCAATGCAAAATTAAATGCACCTATTCCGGCATCCAAAAAATGACGATTGGCACCCCAGTCAGGAAAATTGCTCAACTGTATAAACTGATTGATTACTCTGCGAGCATAATTAGTATCTCCGTTTAGTTGATACATCATTATTAATGCTGGCAATTGAACTGCAAACTTATGAACCGAGGGTACCCTAAGTTTTGCATCATCTAGAAAGTATTTTAACAATGGCTGTTTCAAGACTTCTTCAGCATCCCTCAAATTTTGCTTATATCCTATACGAATAAGAGAATCACCATTTTTATTCAACTGTATTAGCTTAGTAATATCCTCTTGTGAAAAAAACAATCTTGGATGAATATTCTTAACTAAAGAATTATCTAAACGCGCTTTAACTATTCCGGGAGTGACAAGAAAATTATCTAACCCACTATTTTGACAAAAGGGTTCTTTACATAAAATGAGTAAAAGAATAAATAAAAAATGTTTACGTCTAATATTCTTTAAGATCATCTTGATTTTTTTATTGGACTAGGTCTGTCCAATTACCAGAATAATATGCTTTATCAACCTTTTTCAATAATGCTTCATTATTGTTAACGCGAGCTTGATACCTAAGGTCTTGATAAATATAAAAATTGAGCCAAAAAGAATAATCATACTTCTCTTGCAAAGAATGTGGCTGTTTATAAAATGAATACCAAGAAGTATTTATTTTATACTTTTCAGCCACTTTTAAAGCAAGCAAAGCACGGCTCCAATTTTTAATGGTAATTGTTTTGAAAAGCGTAGAATAATCAGCATACCGCATGTTGGCAGTTTCAATAACTGATTGCCTATCGTTTATATTCATATTGAAAAGGGAAACCGAATCTTCAAATAAATGATCGCCATCTAGGTCGTACAATATTTGATCTATAAAACCATTTCCATTAGTGTCTTCATATTTTACACTTGCAAATTTTTCAGGCATTAACTGCAATCTTTTCCGATTCCATTTTTCATAAAACCCTCCAAACCCTTGGTAGGAAAATGCGGTTTGATCTATTCTCCATCCTCCCCATTCAGCTCCATATAAATGAATACGGCCGTCAAAAGCTCCAATATACAATCTGCCTTTTCCTGAATTATCCATATCAAATTCACCCCTGTCTCCTATTGCATCTGATTGTCCATTATTATCAAGGCCTCCACCATCTATCCCTGTTTTCCAAAAATCGAGTGGATCATAAAATTCAACTCTTTCCCATCTATTGCAATCATCATCTTCATCAACTATTAACCTGCATTGCTGCCAATCTCCTTTTTTGAAAATCATTTGATAGGCAGTATCTCTATCAGGATAAAAAAGTGTGTCAATATTGCGCCATCGGCTATCGTACATAAAACTATTTGCTAGAGAAAGACCTCTTAATCCTTTGAAATGATGGCCCTGGTCATCATAAGCAAACCCTTTTCCTTTAAAAAGCAAACTCAAGTCAAAATCAAATTCATTACCTGCGCTGTTATCATTATCCAAATCCCAAGTGATAGCAGCATAATCAATTCTCTTTGTAAATTTTACATCAAAATTGGTATCAATATTTCCAAAACCGTTTTTGGCATTATCCTTTTTATCTCTGAATTCAGGGGTGTCAACGAGTCTTATAGCCCATTCCGTTAGTCCATCCTTGTCTGAATCATAAAAAATAAACGGGTTCTCCCAATTATACCTTAGATCACTGATTCTAAAACTAGAAGCGTGCATTTTTAGAAAAGTGGAATTGCCGCTATAATCCTTGTAAAAATTAGCATGTCCATAATGTTCCCAAGCCCTCATCATAATTTTATTCCAATCTATATAATGCATTATCTGGTCTTTGTCCACATCTAACACATACATAAAATCAGCGCCCCAATCAAAATAATTTCTAACTTTTGTTCCTGCATTATTTACAATTAATTGAATATCTGCTTTACCATCATGGTCTTCATCAATCCAATCAATACTAAAATCAAAAGGTCCAGCAAATATGCTATCTCTGTTTTTATCAATTAACAAGCAATCATTATCAGTATCTCCCTCTCTATCTCCCTGCTTCATATCATCGTCATCATCTATCCATAGAATGGGAATTGAGTCATTCAACATTGCTTTTAAAATGTCTGGATCTCCATCATGATCTAGATCTAAATAATCAATTTTAGAGATTATTGGAACCATTCT
Organism: Chitinophaga pinensis; assembly: GCA_943372255.1. Lineage (GTDB taxonomy): Bacteria > Bacteroidota > Bacteroidia > Chitinophagales > Chitinophagaceae > Sediminibacterium > Sediminibacterium pinensis_M. The sequence goes on along the minus strand of CALRXZ020000036.1, from coordinate 9,120 downwards.
AAATGGTAATAATTGTGTGTTAGAATTCCAATAAGGAATATTATTTTTTTTAGAGAATAGATTTGAGGAATAAAATAAAAGCAATAAAATTAATATGCTTTTTATGAAGAAACTATTTTTCATTTTTTGAAAAATTATATTTACCTATTCATCACTAATTACTAGTTGTCCATGACTGCAAACCAATTAATGGTTGAACTAATGTTGAAGTTGATTTAACAAAATCTACTCTCACTGTTACTGGGGTTGAAGCAGCCAAGCCTGTTAGTTTTATTTGCAACTTTCCATACCATTGATTAATAGAGTTCTTTCCTGCCATTATACCTGAAAATATTCCAGCCGTTTCTGTTAAATAATTAATTTGAGAAGTAGACCGATCTATTTTTTGAAAAACTGCAGTAGAGGGGGATTGAATAATGGCAAAAAATGTTTTTCCATTTTTTGACATAGTTGCGGTTTTCCCATTGGCACTAATGATAAGACCGTCAGTTGCTGGGCTATGCATTAACCAATAAACTGTTGAATTATTAATAGAAGGATTGAATTCATCCTGCACTGTAATTACGCCAGTAGTTCTATTTAACTTAATACCTCTTTTATATGAAGAAACATCTTTGCTATAGCATGTTTGTAGATCTGCAACATAAAAACCGCCAACGCCATCATTTGCTTTTGACAACATTGTTGCATTACCCAGAGGATTTTGTTCTGGTCTAGCATCGGGGTTAAATACAAGACAATTCTTTCCTTCTGTTCTAACTCGATAATAATAATATCTTCCACTACTGGTAGCTAAATTGGTTGGCGAAGAAGTATATAAAGGTGCTGTAGTGTTAAAATAATCCGAAGGATATGGAGACTCTAAACCTAAATTTCCTTGTGCCCAGGTTTCTCCGTTACCTTGAACAAAAAAACTACCAGCGTCTAAATGACCATGACTGGCATTATTATCGCCACCATGCATACCAACATACAAGGCATTATCATTATTTGTATTTTCCTGTAAATACATATATTCAATCCCTTTCAAATATCCTTCTAATGGAAGATTAGTTGTACTTCCTTGTGAAACCAGTGATTTATCATAGAATAGCAAGTCAGTCCAACCATTCATCTTTTCTGCATCTAGCGCATTTACAGATAAACAAGCATCGTAATGAGCTTTTGCCAAAGCGGCATTTTTGAAGTATTTAGAAAACCAGAAATAGGATAAAAATTTATTGGTTTTTCCAACATATAAATAATCATCTCCTATTGTGGCTGTTCCAACTGGTCCAGACATATAATAAGGAAACCATCCAGTTTTTGCAAACCCCGCATTTTCGGCTAACCCGTAAGTTGTACTTAAACATCTTTTTAAACTTTCAAAAGCTAAAAAGGTGTTCGTCAAACCGTAACTCCAATAAGACATTCCTTCCTCACTTGCACCATCAGGTTCTAAAGACTGCATGTATTTATTGATTCCATTTGTGGATTGGGCAATGATATTTGCATTAAATGTTGAATCAAATTCATATCCGGCAAGTGCTCCTATAATCATACCACCATGGCAGATTCCGTTCCAATTATCATTGGATAAATACCATTTCCAAACTCCGGTATTGGTTTCAATTTGTGTTTTGCCGGGTTGCAAAACAAAATTTTTAATGCCAGTATACAACCTAAGCCTTTGAGTTGCAGTTAGGTAGTCGTATAACCCATCCAAAGCTATACCAGCTCCTTTTGCAGCAATTCCTGCATCCAAAAAATGTCTATTTGCTCCCCAATCAGGCCAAGAACACATAGCATCTAATTGCTGCCAACAGCGTGCTGCATATCTACTATCCTTTGTAAACTGATAGGCAAGTACCAAGTATGGAAGTTGATCATTAGAAAAAGTATGAATATTGCTGATTCTTAATCCTGCTGCGTCTAATCCATAAGTTAAAATGGGAGATGACAATAATGCATTGGCTTTAGTAATAATATTGTCATAAGTAGCTTTAGCAAAAGGATCAGACTGAACCAATATTTTAATTTGATCAATGTCTGCAGTAGAAAACAGTAGTCTGGGGTGAATGTCTTTCATCTTCATTCCAGTAAAGCATTCAGAAATTGTAGCTGGGCTTACAGGAATTTTTGCAGAACTACTAAAAACCCCTCCTCCATTTGAAGGTGGGGGTGTGATAGTTGAATTAGTTGCAGGTGAAGAGTCCTTCTTATTACATGCTATTATTACTATAGAGGATAATATAAGAACATATAAAATATTTTTCATGTTAGAAATTTTACCAACCAGGATTTTGAGTAATCAATCCATTACTTTTAGAAATCTCTGTAAAAGGGATAGGATACAAATACATTTTAGTAGTAAAAACCCTTGGTTCCACTGTAAATCTTTGATAAGAAAAAGTTGATAATCCTGTTGATGTAACTCTCATGCCAGCGAGCGGAATTGATTCTGTCTGTTCTGCAATTTTCCATCTTCTAACATCAAAAAAACGATGCTCTTCAAATGCAAGTTCTACCCTTCTTTCATTTCTTATTCTATCTCTTAACTGGGCTTGAGTTATTCCAGCAGCAATAGCTGGCAAACCTGCTCTAGCCCTCACTAAATTAATAGCCTCTCTTGCAGATCTAACTGCAATTGAAGTACCTAAAACAGGTTTTGTTTCAGGTCCGAATGCTTCATTTGCCGCCTCAGCGTAATTTAAAAGTACTTCTGCAAAACGCATTAAAATCCATGCTTTTGCTCTTGTACCTCCCAAAGAAAGATTATAATTTTCAACACAAAACTTTCTTAAATAGTATCCTGTTGTAGTAGCTCCGTCTTTTGCACCAATTGCATCCGCCCCACCAGTAAAAGATTGAACAGTTCTAACTGTATTATCGGTATTTAATCCCATAGTAGATCCATTCAACACTACAATCCAACCTAAGCGTTGATCTCTGTTTGCATATGGATTATTAGGATCATAACCTGACGCTGGATCGGAAATGGGCAATCCATTGGTACGCATTTCAAAAGCATCTACTAAATTTTGTGAAGGACAAGTAGCCCCTTCGCCACCATTTACCATTCCAACTGGATAATTAGCTCTTTCGAATGTATTTGAATTAAGTTGAAATGGTCTTGTAAGAATGATACCTGAATTTATCCCTTTTCTTGGAGTCAAATTATTGGTGGTATTCTGTGCCATGAAAAGATCTTTATATGCTGCATTCAAAAAGTTTACATGGGCACAATTGGGATCTGTAAAAATTTGCTGTGCTGCTTCAGCTGCTTTTTGCCAAAGTGCTATGTTACCACTGGCATTATATAAAGGACTCGCAGCATACAATAATGCTCGTAATTTTAAAGCAACTGCTGCTGGCTTTTCTATTCTTCCCAATCTATTATTATCTGATCCAGCATCTCCTCTTCCAATAGTTTGACCTGCAGGGATTCCGTAATTGATATAATGATTGGTCAAGTCTAAATAAGAAGAATCACATTGTTCAACAATATAATCAACGCACTGCTGAAATGAAGATCTTGAAACTCCAAACGCTTCATTTTCGTTAATGACATTTTTTATAATTGGTACACCCCCATATCGCTTTATCAACTCCATATAGTAATACGCGCGTAAAAATCTAACTTCTGCTCTTAGTTTTATAAAATCGTCTACATCTAACACATAATTAGCCTTATTATTTATGGTGTCAACAACTAAAAGTTTTCTAAAATCTACCGTTTTTTCTAAAAACAAATTAGCGTGGCGTATTCCTCTATAATAAGTTGCCCATACATCATCCGGATTAGTAAATGGGTCCCAGGCTCCGGCATTAAAACGTTGTAAATTATTAAAGCGAGCATAATCTGCTTCATCTGATCCAGCAGCCAACAAGGCGTTTCCACCAAATCTATTCATTTGAGGTAGATAATCATATACACCCATTCCAAATGCTTTCAGGTTAGTAGGGCCAGAATTTAGGAAAAGATCCTCACTAAAATTTTGTTGTATTTGTGTATCTAAAAGATTCTTCTTACAAGCTGTAGAAAGCAAACTTGTAATTGCAATAATCAGGAGAATATTTTTTCTCATAACATTTATTGTTATAATAATCGTTTAATAAAATATAATTATAATTTAAGTGTGAATCCGAAATTGAAACTTTTCATTGGAGGATGTACAAAAGTATTCATGATCTCAGGATCTACATTTATTTCATTAATATCATCTATAGTAAATAAATTATTGCCACTAAAGAAGAGTCGAACTGCATTCATTCCAGCTTTACTAGTAATCTTTTCCGGAATAGTATAACCGATTTCTAAATTTTGAATTCGAACAAAGGAACCATTCCTTTGCCATAAAGTAGAAGCGCGATAATTATTATCATTTTGTATAGTAGTTAAGCGAGGGAATTTAGCATTATCACCCCTTGCAGGCGTCCAATAATTGTCTCTTACCCAAGGAGTAGGTTTTACACCTCCATTCAAAAATGGAATGATCATATTATTATCCAATAAAGAAACAGTTCGCTTAGCTGCACCTTGAACAGTTACATTGAAATCAAACCCTTTATAATCTCCTCCCATATTAAAACCATAAAATATTTGGGGGAGAGCAGTATATCCAAAAGCTTTTCTATCACGATTATCAATCACACCATCACCATTCTGGTCTTTGTATTTAATGTCACCAGGTACAACAGTTCCAAATAGTTGGGTAGGGCTTGTACTGATATCTGCTTTGTCTTTAAAAAATCCAAGAAATTCCAATACGAAGGGTTGATTAATTGGATTTCCTTTTGCAGCTAAATATGGATCTGATGGAGTAGGTTCTGCAATATCAACTATTTGATTTTTAGTAAATGAAATATTACCGCCTGCATAAAAATTAAAATCTCCAAATTTCTCTTTATACATTACTTCAATTTCACCTCCAGTAGTTTTTGTTTTTCCTTTGTTTACACTGTTAAATGAAGCTCCCATAAGAGAAGGAGTATAGCTACTTGGGTTAAGGAAAATATCACTTCTATTTTCTTTAAAATAATCTGCTGAAATTGATAAACTCTTGAAAATAACTGCTTCAAAACCAATATTAAATCTGGTAGCTTTTTCCCAAGTTACATTAGGGTTTGCTAAAGCACTTTGGTTAAACATTGGTGCATTTACACCTAAAGCATTACCAATTAAATAATTGCCAGTACCATTATAATATTGATTGTAGATGAATCTTCCAGCATTTCCTGTATTGTCATTACCCAACAAACCAGCAGACGCTCTTAATTTAAGAAAATTAATAACATGCTGATTAGACATAAACTTTTCATTACTCATTACCCAACCGGCAGATAATGCAGGGAAAACACCAAAACGATTGCCTTTTGGAAAATTTTCAGATCCACCATATGAAACGTTTAAATCGGCAAAATAGCGTTGATTATAATTATAACCTACCCTACCCATAAAACGTTGCTTTGCATAGGGCATATCAGAACCATCACCATTGTATTTTTCTTGAAAATAAGTTAGTGATGAATAAATGCTATGCTTCCCAATTTTCTTTTCGTATTCTGCTCCACCTAATAAACTTGTTCTATTAAACTGATTACCATTGCCCTGAGTTATAGTAAAGTTGTTATCCACCGTTCCTCGTGTAAAAATGTCGTACGGAATTATTCCAGGAGTAGTAACAAGGTCTAAACGCGGCACCACTTCATCATAATATAAGGGTCGGGTTTTGTTATAGGTATCAAAGAAAAAATTGCTAAAGTTTAATTGCCAGAAAAATTTGAGGCCTTTTGTAATAAAGTCCATATTGCCAATCAACTTAACATTAGCATCAATTGTTCTATCATTAATTGATTGAAATCCACGCTGCAAAATTGAAGCAGTAGGATTATCGGCGTAACCTTGTGCACCACCCCATTTTCCATTCTCAGTTTTAACGGCATATGGAGTAAATAATGTCATTGATCTCCATAAAGTATTTTCAGGCGTGTTAGGAAAATACTTATCCATCATAGTTGCGCGAAGATTTGCCTGAGCGCTTAAAAAAGAGGTGATATTTACATCAAAGTTTGCACGTAAATTATATCTTTTAAGATTGTAATTGGAATTACTTGTTCTGTCATTATCAGTTCCCGCATATAACCCTTTATAATCGGCATAACCCATTGCCAAAAAATACTTTACATCCTTTTTACCACCGTTAAATGATAAGGTATAATCTTGACTTAGTGCATTTGGACGAACTACTTGATCATACCAATTAACATCTGGGTATAAATAAGGAAATTGTTGATTTTTGAAGAAATTGACAATTGAATCATTTCTAAAATAACCATCACGAATGGATCTTCCATCATTCACAATGCCAACATTGAATAATTCAGCATAGTCCCCGTTATTTACTACTTCAGGAAGATATCTTGCAGAATGAATTCCAAAACGTGAACTAAAATTAATATTTGTTTTTTTTGATTCTGCACCTCTTTTAGTTGTTATTACAACAGCACCATTTGCAGCATCCATTCCAAATTGTGCCAAAGCCGCTGCATCTTTTAATACTGTAACGCTTTCAATTTCTTCCGGAAGTAATGTGAACCAATTTGATTCAAACCCATCTACAAGCACCAATACACTATTGTCTTGAAAGGTTTGTCTTCCTCTTACAAATAATGAGGGGTAATCTGTATTACCAGGTGATCCTCCAGATTGCTGAACATACAGACCACTTAATTGTCCAAATAAAGTATTACTTAAAAATGGTGTATTTATCCGTTTTAATGTTTCTCCGTTTACAGAAGAAACAGAACTTGTAATATATTTTCTTTGAACACGGTTAGCAAAGGGCACTTGAATAGTTTGATCTATAAAACTATTTTTTGAATTATTCCCATTCACTATTAGGGTATCATTCTGTACCTGAGCTATGCTTTGTGCATCAACAGTATTTAATAATAGCGTAGAAAATAAAGGAATAAACAAAAAACGTTGCATATTGTAATAAAAAGCCATAAAGAATCGTTTTATTAATTAATTTTTACCAACCTGGGTTTTGGACAATAAACCCTTTATTCACTTCATTTTGAGCAAAAGGGAAAAAATACATTTTATCTTCCCAAACTCGCGACTCAAAAGTTTCAATACGATAGGACAATAAATTATCATTCGCCAAACGTTGTGCGGGTGTTAATGCTGTAGTTGGATTTACATATGGTGTACTACTATTTTCATACAAGAAAATTCTAGTAAACTGACCTTTCATTACGCCGTCATTGCTAGCAATTTTCCATCTTCTTACATCAAAAAACCGATGCTCTTCTCCATATAATTCAACTGATCTTTCACGTTGAATATATTCTCTCGTTTTTGATTTATCACCATAAATAGAAGCATAAGTTGAATTACCCGGAGCTAAATCTGGTAATCCCCCTCTTTTTCTAATTACGTTAAGTGCAGTAAATATTTCTGCATTCGATGGGTTGATTTCATTTAGTGCTTCAGCATAACCCAAATAAAATTCTGCTAAACGGAAAATAGGCCAATAGAAATTAGCGGTACCATTAACTTGATTAACTAAATTAATAAACTTCTTTTGATGTATTCCATTAGGTATTCCATTTCCTATTAAAGCAGTACCTGCTCCAATTTGAACAGTATTCCCTGTTAATCCTTTTTGTTTGTAAAGAAACTTAGCTGTATCACTCCCTCCTTGCGCAGGCATCAACCCAGTATTGGTGTAGGCAGACCCTGGCCACCAAGCAACTGCTTGGAAACGTGGTTCCATTCGTTTCATGATTGATTTTAGTTGTGTAAAAGTTCCATCCGTTGGAATACTCACATCATTACCATTTACATCCCTAAATGTTTTAGTGATAAAATTCATTGGAAGGGCCATTACAGTATTACCCCAGGAAAAATATATAGGGCAACACCATCTTACTACATTAGCCCCACCAGCTTGTTGCCCATGAGATTTATCATAAAACAACAATTCTTTATTTCTTGGATCTAATGCAGCACCAGTAGCATAGTTATAACTTTCGCTTTTTCCAAGTGATGCATCATCTAATAAAGAATACCCATTGCTTAGGGCCCAGTCCAAAACAACCTTATGAGCATTAGCAGCTAAAGTCCAACGATTAGGATCTGCAGAGCCCATACAAACAAGACTATCATTTGCACTTGAAACTGGAGGTGTATTAGTATTTACCAAGGGACTAGCTGCCCATAATAAAGTAACTGCTTTAAGAGAAAGTGCAACTCCCTTATTTACCCTTCCAATATCTGAAGCTGGAAAATTATCTGGTAAATTAGGAATGGCTTCGTCACAGCTTTTAACAATAAAATCAATAGTAGATTTTAAACTTCTTCTATTACCTGAGGGAATTACCTGAGCCTGATTAACGCCATTAACTTCGTTTATTTGTACAATCGGTGTTTGGTCAATAATTGGAATGCCACCATATCTAATCATAGCTTCATAATGCATTAAAGCTCTTAATAGTTTTGCCTCTGCAATGGTTTGATCTCTAAGTTGGGTTGTCCAATTTATTGAACCAGTATTTCCAATAGGAACTTTACTTGCATTTTCAATATAAATAGATGCATTTCGCATACCAATTGTCACTCTATTATATGAAAATTCATCTTGAAATGAAGGCCCCCAAGTACCAGCATTAAATGCATTAGCTCTTCCTCCAGTACCAAATTGATCACCCTCATCACTAGCTGCTAATAATAGTCCATCCACACTACCTGCATCACTTAATCCAGAACCTCCATCACCAGTAGGAAATCCATTGACAACACAAGTTGCATAGACATTCCAGAGAGCACGTTGTGCTGCGTCTGGTGTGGTAAATACTGAATCAACCGTAATGATACTACCACTTGGTTGCTCAAGAAATCTTTTACAAGAGGTATTAATCATTAAAATACATAACACAAGTACAGGTGCAACTTTAAAGTAAAATTTCATTTTAATATATTTTGGCATTGTACAATTGTTTATAATTTTAAAACTGAATATTAAACCCGAAATTTAAAACACGCATCATAGGATAAACTGATCCATTTGAACTCGGAATCTCTGGATCAAAATATGGCATTTGAGTCCACGTAACTAGATTTTGACCATTGAG
>CALRXZ020000035.1:0-29613 GCA_943372255.1 Chitinophaga pinensis | reverse complement strand
TTTGAAAAACCCATGAGGGCTACTTCTTCAGGTACTTTAATACCTTTTGACTTGAAATAACGCAAACAATTGGTAGTGAGTTTATCTGCAGATGCAACAATGGCATCTGGAATTTTATCTAAAGAAATAAATCTATCAAGAGCGGCTTCTACTTCTTCATATAACATGCCGCCATGCAAACAGAATTCAGTATAAGACTCTTGATAAGTTAAGCCATAATCTTCTAAGGCCTTTCTATATCCACCCAATCTTTCTTTGGTAATAGACAAGTGTGGCGATCCAGCAAGGTTAGCAATATGTTGGTGGCCAGTATCCAATAAATGTTTGGTGGCGTCATAAGCCCCTTTGAAATTATCAACTATTACTTTGTGGGTGTTAATGCTTTCAGCAACACGATCAAAAAAAACTATCGGGAATCCGCGATCATGCAAATTTTTCAAGTGAGAAAAATCTTCTGTTTCAGCAGAAACCGAAATCAACAACCCGTCAATGGATCTTGATGCCAAATATTGTAAGTCAATTACTTCACGTTCATAAGATTCATGACTTTGAGAAATAATGACATTGTAACCCTTGTCATAGGCAATGGACTCAATACCGTTAATAGCTTGAGAGAAAAAACTATTGGCAATTTCACAAACGATTACTCCAATTGACCTACTCCTTTTTTCCTTTAAACTAAGTGCAATGGGGTTGGGCCGATAGTTGATTTGCTCAGCATATTCCAGCACCTGTTTTTTAGTAGCTGGACTAATTTCATAACTGTCCCTCAAAGCCCTAGATACCGTAGAGGTTGATAACCCTAGGGCTTTGGCAATGTCTTTGATGGTTACAGCTTCGTATTTCATTTACAATTGGCAGTATTGTCTAAGTGTCTTGAATCCTCAAATTACATATTTTATTTTTATCAAGAATGGGCAGTTATTTAGTCTAAAATACCAGTTTGAGTTTTAGGAGTGCTATTTTTTTCAATTTTTAATACTGATAGAGAATTAAATGGTAAAATAGTTGGTAAATCAATAACAATACCTGAACCTGCACTTGGCTTGTAGGTTACTAGACTTTCTCCCTTGGGAGTCAATAAATGTATTTTACCAATGGTTTTAGGGTTAACATGCATCAATAAATGGTTTTGACTACTCTTTTTAACGAATATATAAATATGTGTTTTGTTTTCGGTGATATAAGTGTTGTACACTTTATGGGTAGAACTGTTAGCTTGATGAATGGCTTCTGCATTAACTGACATCCATTCTGAAATGTTATTTAGTCTGTTCTTTGCCAATGCAGGTATATTGCCATTTGCATCTGGTCCAATATTTAATAAATAGTTGCCTCCTTTAGATCTAATTTCTACCAATTTTTCAATCAATTCATTAGCGGATTTCCAATATTCCTTACTATCCAAAACACTATAACCCCAACTTTCTGCCATGGTGGCTGGGCATTCCCATGGCTTTAAGCTTTCTTTTTCAGGAATGCGATTGTCCTCCATTTCAATTACATCGCCTACATTGTTTCCCACCCTTGTATTGATTAGGCAATTGGGCTGAATTTGTTTCACAAATAATTCTAATGATATACTTTGTTTTTGAGTAGTGAGTTCTGGTGTATCAAACCAAATCATGCCTATTTCACCATAGTTGGTCAATAACTCTTGAAGTTGGGGTTTCACTTTTTCGGATAAATATGTTTCATAACTCCTATTAGAAGTATCAGGGAAATCCCAAATATTTCTTCTAGCTTCTCTAGAAATGGCATTTGGGTTTTCCCAATCTCTGCCCAAAGAATAATACAGACATAATTTAATCCCTTCTTTTTTGCAAGCTTCTGCCAAGTCTTTTAAGGGATCTTTTTTATATGGAGTACTATTTACAATATTATAGGGGGAAATCTTGCTTTCAAACATAGCAAATCCATCATGATGTTTGGTAGTATATGTAATATATTTGAATCCTGCTGCTTTAGCCATTTTTACAATTTCAACTGCATTAAAATTGGTAGGATTAAAGCCATTTGCTAATTGGGCATATTCTTTCAATGGAATTTTATTTAACAACATAATATGTTCAGCCAGTGGATTAATATATCGTTCATCATGAACTGGTTGATTATTCCAAATTCCTGCTGGAATAGCATACAAACCCCAGTGAATAAACATGCCTAAGCCAGCCTCTTTAAACCATTTTTTATTGTCTTGAACTTCATTTATTTTTTTTAAAGGCACTGACATATTCCAAGAATGGGTATTGTCTTTGTTTTTTGTAGCAAAAAAAGCGTGAGTGGCAATTCCATTTTCAATCAAAACAGATGGCCGTTCCATGGCACCATGTATGGATGTGTTTCCGTCTTTTAACTTAATATTCTTTGTAATAGCAACAGGATTGTTGTCAACGCTCCATTTAAATCCATCTTTTGATTGTGCATAGTAAATTTCTTTGTCTGAATATTTTCTATCGTGGTCTAGCATCAATGCATGGAATTTGCCATTTTCAAACCAGATGGTAGGGTCTTCAGCGCCAATTCCCATCTCAAATGGTTTGTCAGAAACTCGCTTATATGGTCCTGCCCAATTATCTGCTATAGCCAAACCAATTGCATGTGTTTTTAATTTTTCAACTCCTTTATAATACAGCATTACTCTCCCGTCTTCAAAGACAAAGGGAGATGGGTTTGCTACTAAATACTGTTCCCAAGAATTTGGTACAATATCTAGAATTGGTTTGTCACTTCTGGTCCAAGGCCCATATGGCGATTTTGCTGTTGCTAAACCAATTCGCTCATGATGATGCGCATCTAATTTTTTTTCAGATTCCGCTGTTATTAAATGATTTTCATCCGGCATATCACCTTTGTAAGTTGTACCCGTATAATAAAGTAAATAGGTGTCTCCTGATTTTCTAATAGCTGGATTATGTGTCATTTTCCCATCCCAATATTGTTCCCCTCTTGGGGCAAGTACTACATCTGAAAAGCTATAGGGGCCTTCGGGTTTATCTGAAACTGCATGAACAATTTCAGAATTAGTAAGCCAATAAATTTCAAAAGATAATTTTTTAGGCCATCTAGAAGCAAACATATGGTACTTGCCATCCTCTCCTTTGATAACTGAACCGCACCAAGTCCAATAATCATCTTGATGAAAACCAAATTTTTCTTCAGTAGGAAGAATGCGTTCTCTAAAGGTTTGTGCAGAAACTGGTTTGTCAATTATCAGCAATAGAATAATTGAAAAGGAAAAGATTTTTTTCATGACAAGTAAATGGTTTCTTTTTTCTTAGTGTAAGGAATCATAAGTTGAACTTAGATACATCAATACTTCTTGTAGGTTCAATATGTGATAAAATAAAACTATTGTTTTTTTTAGTTATAAAAAATGGCTCATTCAAATTTTCTCTATTATTTCTGAGTCAAATAGGGCTAAACCCCCTTTATTGATATGCATTGATATCGATGCCGGGAACGATTGCGTAGATAAAGAAAAGTCAATCAGCATGGACCTTTGAAAACAATACTACTTTGCTAAGTAGATTCCATAGGTATATTGCTTGCCTTTGAATAACTAACCAAAAAAGTTAGATGCAAATCAGCCTTTCTTTCAGGTCTGAATTGCGAATACTAGAAAAGTTGGATTATTTTCTGCAAGCAAGTTTTATGGGGTTTCAAATTTTGCCAAATAGTAAAACCAAACTTGCTGTATGAAAAAAGTACAAATTTTTATCCTCTTCATGGGATGTCTGCTACAACTAGCAGCGCAAACAAAACCCATCAAAGGAAGCGTTATTGATGAAAGTACGGGAAAACCGCTTTCAGGAGTTTCAGTAGTGGACAAAAAATCAAAATCCGGAACTAAAACTGATGATTCTGGAAATTTTCAATTAACACTTAAATCTGATGCTCCTACAGTTGAATTGGAAATTAGTTATGTAGGATACAAAGCGCAAACTATTTCCTCTAATGGAGCTACTGCTTTGTCCATTGTATTGGCTAAAGATGTTAAAGCTTTAGATGAAGTTGTAGTGATTGGTTATGGAGTTTCTTCTAAGAAAGACTTAACTGGTGCTGTAGTTTCAATTAAAGCCGATGAAATTAGAAAAGTGCCTGCTACCAGTGTCATGGAATCATTGCAAGGTAAGGTTGCAGGGGTAGATATTGTTAGAACTAGTGGTTCTGCTGGAGCTAATGTTAGTGTTACAGTTCGCGGAAATAGATCCATTAGAGCAGGAAATGGACCTTTGTATATTGTTGATGGTATTCAATATGATAATTTCCAAGACATCAATACTAATGATATTGAATCAATGGAAGTTTTGAAAGATGGGTCTTCTACGGCTATTTATGGTTCAAAGGGAGCCAATGGTGTTATTCTGATAACCACCAAAAAAGGGAAGGTGGGAAAATTAACCGTTAATGCTGGAACTTATTATGGTATATCAGAAGCTGCAGGATATCCAGTGCCAATGACAGGTCCTCAATTTGCAGAATTAAAAAGACAAGCATATCGCACCGCTAACCCTGCCTATAATCCAGCAACAGATGAAGCAAAAGTATTTACTAGTCCAGCTGATTTAGCAGCTGTTCAGTCAGGAGCTTCTTTCTATTATCCAGGATTAATGTTGGGTAAAGGTTCTCAACAAGAGCATAGTGTAAATATTGCCAGTGGTACTGAAAAAACCAGGGTCTTTGCTTCTTTTGCCTATTTTAAGGAAGAAGGTCTATTATATAATGACTATTTGAATAGATATTCCCTTCGTCTAAACTTAGAGCAAACTATTACTCAAAGTTTTAAACTGGGGTTTGAAAGTCAATTGGCCTATTATAATGGTAATGCACGTGCTGATGGTGTTCTAAACCAAGGAAACAAAGTATTACCTTATTACAATCCCTATGCAGCAGATGGTGTTACCTTATTAAAAAACCCAGGTAATGGAGCACAGTTTAATCCATTGTTGAATGATGTTCCAGGAGCCTACATTAATGATACTAAAACAACTAGAATTCTTTCTACCGCATATGCTGATTGGAAACCCTTTAAGAGTTTGAGTATCCGCTCTAATTTTGGTGTTGTAAACGCCAATTCAAGGAATGGTTTTTTTGAAGACGCTAATACCATAAATAGAGCATTGTCTTCTGGTTCACTTTCCAGAGTCACAAACAGCATGCAAGCCAATTTAACTTGGGAGAACATTATTAATTGGAAAGAACAATTTGGGGATCATAGTATTGCTATTACTGGAGTAACCAGTTATTTATCAAATAGGTCAGAAAATAATTCAGCATCTGCTACCGGACAATTATTGGCAAGTCAAAGTTTCTATGCTTTGCAAAATAACCCATCCAATATTGCAGTGTCAAGTAATTATGTTGGAAGCAATCTAAATTCATATGCGTTTCGCTTGAACTATGGTTACAAAGGTAAATATTTACTTACCCTAACAGGAAGAGAAGATGGGGCTTCGGTTCTTGCTCCACAGAATCGTTGGTCTCTGTTCCCCTCTGCCGCAGCAGCATGGCGGATTAGTGACGAAGGATTTATGCATAATAATCACTTTTTCAATGATTTGAAATTACGTTTAAGTTATGGAGTAGCTGGTAACTCAGCAGTAAGTCCTTATCAAACCCAGAGTGGATTAATTTTAATTCCTTATTCTTTTAATGATATCAGTGCATTGGCTTATGGCCTAGATCCACAAATTGGAAATACTGATTTGAAATGGGAATTAACTGCAACTACCAATATTGGTTTAGATTTTGCTATTCTGAAAAATAGAATTACAGGTTCAATTGATGTGTATGATTCCAAAACAGATAATCTTTTGTATTTAGTAAAACTACCTGCTACTACAGGGGGTACTTCTATCCTAGGTAATGTGGGCAAAACCAGAAATTCAGGTTTTGAATTAACATTGAAATCAGAAAACATTAAAACAAAGAATTTCTCTTGGACATCGCAGCTAACTTATATGAGAAACAATGAGCGTATTGTTGATTTGCCAAATGGAATCAATGACGTTGCAAGCGGATTCTTTATTGGTTCTCCTGTAAGGTCTTTTTATGACTATCGTAAAATTGGCATCTGGCAAACTGAAGAGGCATCTACTGCAGCAAGTTTTGGATATAAGACTGGAGATATTAAAGTTGAAGACTTAAACGGCGATAAAAAGTTCTCTGCACTTGGCGATAGAACAATAATAGGTTCTGCTGTTCCTCTTTATTCTCTTGGGTTTAACAATGATATTCGTTTCAAAGATTTTGATTTTAACATCTATTTGTTTGCAAGGGTTGGACAAACTTTTGTTTCTGATTATGCACTTAAGTTTGAACCAAATGGTATTGAAAATGGTGCAAATGTAAATTATTGGACTCCAGAAAATCCTACCAATGATTATCCAAGACCCAATATCAATATTTCCAAAGCATCAATGCCTTTTGCATCAACTCTTGGATATAAAGACGGTTCTTATTTGAAAATTAGAAATATTACCATTGGGTATACATTGCCATCTTCCATTGCTAGCAAATTCCATGTGGCTAGTCTTAGATGGTATGTAAGTGCCAGAAACTATGTAACATTTTCAAAAGTGAAAGACTATGATCCTGAAGGTGGTGGCTCTTTTGAAAGGCCATTGACAAGATTGATTGTTACCGGTCTTACACTCACTTTTTGATCAAAAACCCTCATAAATCTAGACAAATGAAAAATAATATATTCAAATTCATACTTTCTTCTTTTGCAATGGTAATATTATTTACTGCCTGTAAAAAGAAGTTAGAGGAATACAATCCAAGCGGTCTTACAGCAAGTACTGTATACACTAAAGCCGTTGGTTTTGAAACATTGGTAAATGCAGCTTATTCCTATAGTAGGTATTGGTACGGTAAGGAAGAAGGATACCAACTCTCTGAAATGGGAACAGATATTTGGACAAGTGGTACTGGTGATGTATATCCACAGGTAAGCCAATACAACAATTTACAAGGTAATAATACCAGTATTCTTGACTTAGAATGGAACAGTTTTTATGCTGCTCTTAACCTTTGTAATACCGGCATTAGCAATATTGCTGCTGTTTCAGATTATACCGCAACTCAAAAAGCCACAAGGGAAGGAGAGCTTAGATTTTTGCGTGCATTTTATAACTGGCATATTGTTGAAACCTGGGGTGGCGTTCAATTAACAACCAAGCCTAGTTCAGGGGTAATTACTACAGCAAACAGAACTTCTGTAGATAGTTTTTATACCCAAATCTTTTCGGATTTACAATTTGCGGTAGCTAATTTGCCAGTATCTACTTCAGAATATGGAAGGGCTACCCAACCTGTTGCTAAAGCATTCTTAGCAAGAATGTATTTGACCAGAGGTCAAAATGCAGCAGCCATTGCTTTAGCAAATGATGTGATTAAAAACTATGGTTTTAGCCTATTGCCTGCATATTCTGACTTATGGGATATGGGTAAATTAAAAAACAAGGAAGTAGTTTGGGCGGTAGATTATTCTACTAACCTTGCACTAAATGACCTAGCTAGTTCCACCTTCCCATCAGGGCATTCAAGGGGTTCTAATAATGGGCACCTAATGTTTTTAATGGTGTACGACCAAGTTAATACAGGCATTTTGATACGTGATATTCCTAATGGTCGTCCTTTTAACAGGTATATGCCTACTTTATCTTTCTTAAATCTTTTTGATGACGACAATGATGGTAGGTATGCAGCTTCTTTTCAAACAGTTTGGAGAGCAAATAAAACAGCTACTGGTTATGCCATTGGTGATACTGCTGCATTTGCAAGTAAGGCAATTATTTCCCCTGCAGTAATGGCTTCAAAGAAATATACTACCTATGATCAAGCAAAAACCTATGCTGCTAATGGGGTTCCTGTTCAAAGAAAGTTTTATGTTTCTCTGAAAAAATTCAAAGATTCAACAAGGGCAAGTCTAGCAGAGGCTCAAAGTGCAAGGGATGCATATGTGATACGTTTAGCTGAAATGTACTTGATTGCTGCAGAAGCTGAAGTTAATATTGGCAAAACTGATTCAGCTGCTTATTATGTAAATATCATTAGAACTAGGGCTGCATTGCCTGGAAAAGTTGCTCAAATGCAAGTGACTCCAGCCCAAATGAACCTTGACTTTATTTTGGACGAAAGGGCAAGGGAGTTGGCAGGTGAGCAATTACGTTGGTTTGACCTAAAACGTACTGGAAAACTGATTGATAGAATTAAGACTATGAATCCTGATGCGGCGGTTTATGTTCAACCTTTTCATACAGTTAGGCCCATTCCGCAAAGCCAAATTGATGCCGTTACAAACAAATCAGCATTTCCTCAAAACCAAGGCTATCAATAGCCTAAATTTGAAAGTAGATTTTTTAAAGTAGGAGTATAATATGAAAAAAATTCTGGCATTAGTTGTTGTAATCATACTTGCCGCTTTTAGGCAAGCAGATGATAAACCAAGTATATACCTAATTGGAGATTCTACTATGGCAGACAAGCCATTGGATGAGAATCCAGAAAGAGGCTGGGGGCAGTTATTCCCCCAGTTTCTTTTGCCAGGCATTCAGGTGCAGAATCATGCCATGAATGGGAGAAGCACCAAGAGTTTTATCAAAGAGGGTAGGTGGGATACAGTTATGTCTAGGATGCGTAAAGGTGATTATGTATTGATTCAATTTGGTCACAATGACCAAAAGGTAGAAGATACCAATCGCTCTGCGCCAGCTCATGGCTTATACAAAGAGAATCTAATCCGCTTTGTAAACGATACTAGGAGCATAGGAGGTTTTCCCATTTTGATTACTCCTGTGATGCGCCGCAAGTTTGATGAAAAAGGAAAGTTTGTAGATCAGCACGGTGACTACCCAGGCGTTGTAAAAGAAGTAGCAGCCCTGTTAAAAGTTCCCATGATTGATTTGCACAAGTCTAGTGAAACTTTGATTGTAAAAGAAGGATTGGAAGATAGTAAGCGTTTATTTTTAAATATACCAGCAAAGCATTTTAAAAATTACAAGGGCAAGGAAGAAGACAATACACATTTTAGTGAATATGGGGCTGCATCAATGGCTTCCTTGGTTTGTGAGTCTATTGTCAACCAAAAATTACCATTAATAAATTTTTTAAAACCTTCTTTGTTTCAGGGTAAGTTTCAATTTGAATTGCCCAAAATTTATTTGCCACATTTTAGGCAAGACACATTAAGTATTCTAGCAAATGGAGCCGTATCAGATGGTAAAACCTTGAATTCAGTTGCCATTAACAAAACCATTGAGCAAATAGCAGCCAAAGGTGGTGGAGTGGTTAAAATACCGGCAGGCTTATGGTTAACAGGTCCCATAGTAATGAAAAGCAATATCAATCTCTATGTAGAAAAAAATGCCTTGGTCATTTTTACAAGTGACTTGAATCAATATCCCTTAGTTGTTTCCTCTTTTGAAGGGGTTGATGCAGCAAGGTGTCAGTCTCCTATCACTGCGGAAGGCATTAGTAATATTGCCATTACTGGTAAAGGTATTTTTGATGGCAATGGGTTTTACTGGAGACCATTGAAGAAAGACAAGATGAATGAATCTGGTTGGAAAAATCATTTGCAAACTTATGGTGGCGCTTTAACAGAAGATAAGAAAACATGGTATCCTTCAGAGGCTGCAGTTAAAGCTTCTTTGGACAAAAACATAGGCAAACTAACAGAGGGTAAAAAACTCGCTGATTTTGAAGGAATCAAGGATTTCCTAAGACCCAATATGGTTAGGATCTCCAACTCAAAAAATATTTTAATTGAAGGTGTTACATTTAATAATAGCCCAGCTTGGACTACACATGTAGTTACTAGTGAACATATTACCATCAAGGGACTGATTGTGAAGAATCCATGGTATGGTACCAATACAGATGCCCTTGATTTAGAAAGTTGCAAGAATATCTTAATGGAAGATTGTGTATTTGATACAGGTGATGATGGCATTACTATCAAATCTGGTAGAGATGAAGATGGCAGAAAAAGAGGCATGCCTACACAGGATATGATTGTGAACAATTGTACTGTTTATCATGCACATGGCGGCTTTGTAATTGGGAGTGAAATGAGTGGTGGAGCTAGAAACCTCTATGTGGGTAATTGTACTTTTATTGGAACTGATATTGGACTTAGATTTAAAACAACTAGGGGAAGAGGTGGTATTGTTGAAAATATTTACGCTAGTAATATTGTCATGAAAGATATTGTGGCCGAAGCTATTTTGTTTGACATGTATTATATGGCCAAAGACCCAGTTGTTTTAGCCGGTGAAAAAAGAGAACCTCCTGTTGTAGAAACACTTCCTGTAACAGAAGCCACACCTCAGTTTCAGCATTTCTTTTTTAACAATATCAGTTGCAATGGTGCATCCAAAGCCATCTTTGTAAGAGGTATACCTGAAATGCACGTAAAAGACATTCAAATGAACAATGTATTTATACAAGCAAAAGAGGGTATTGACATTCAAGAAGCAACGGGTATTCAACTAAATAATATCAGCGTACACGCTAACAATAAAAATCCATTGGTCTATACACTAAATAGCAGTGATATTAATATCAAAGGATTTGATTTTAGCAATAAATCTGAGACATTTTTGCAAGCACATGGTCCTAGAACCAAATCTGTTTTTATTGCTCAGAAAAACAATCAAAAAACAAAAACGGATATTGGCTTTGGAGCCGATGCTAAAACCATAGAAATTAAGTAATATGAAAAGATTCCTTTCCATTGTTTTGTTTTCATTGACTTTACTTCAAGCAGTACAAGCTCAGAGTCCTGCTGAAAGAATGGCAGCCACCATTATGAAAACCTGGACAGATACCCTTTGGGTTGAAGGAGCTAAACCAACCAAATGGTCATATGACCTTGGTGTTGTTCTAAAAGGTATAGAAGGTCTTTGGTACCAAACCGCTGATCCCAAGTATTTCAACTATTTGCAAAAAAGTATGGACTATTTTGTAGAGGAGAATGGGAATATCCGTACTTATAAAATAGAGGATTATAATCTTGATAATATTCTAGATGGTAGAATGTTGTTGACTTTGTACAAAGTAACCAGTAAGGAAAAATATTACAAGGCAGCTCAGTTATTGAGACAGCAATTACAAAAACAACCCAGAACAAATGCAGGTGGTTATTGGCATAAGAAAATCTATCCACACCAAATGTGGTTAGATGGTTTGTATATGGCAGAACCTTTTCATGCAGAATTTGCTGCAGATTTTAACGAGCCAGAAGCTTATAAAGACATTGCACAACAGTTTATTGTTATGGAAGCCAAAGCCAGGGATCCTAAATCTGGTTTAATCTATCATGGATGGGATGAATCCAAAGAACAAAAATGGGCGGATCCAAAAACAGGTCTCTCACCACATTTTTGGGCAAGGGCCATGGGTTGGTATGGTATGGCTTTGGTAGACGTAATGGAAAGGATGCCCAATAACAATCCTTATAAAGACTCTTTAAAACAGATACTGGGTAGGTTTGTTACAGCCATCAAAAAAGTACAGGATCCTGCAACTGGAGTTTGGTATGATATTTTAAATCTGCCAAAAGAAAAAGGGAACTATTTAGAAGCTTCTGCCTCAAGCATGTTTGTTTGCACCATTGCCAAAGCCGTTAGGTTGGGTTACTTGCCTGCCACTTGGATGACGGTTGCAGAGAAAGGTTATGCAGGCGTTCTCAAAGAGTTTCTAAAAGTAGATGAAAATGGTCAAACCAATTTGCATGGTACAGTTACTGTTAGTGGCTTAGGAGGTAATCCTTATAGAGATGGGAGCTATGCTTATTACATGAGTGAGAAAGTGATTGTCAATGATAAAAAAGGTGTTGGTGCTTTCTTACAAATGGCCAATGAAATGGCTTTGCATAAAAATTTGAAATTGGGAACTGGAAAATCGGTGCTCTTGGATGATTGGTTCAATTCAGAAAAGAAAAAAGACATTCTTGGCGTTTTAAAACCCTATCATTATAAATGGGATGAAATGTACAACAATGGGTTTTATTTGTTAGGTCAAGTGTTTAATGCCCATGGAGTACAAACCAAAACCTTGAGTGCAGCTCCAACAAAAGAGAACCTGAAAAACAGTGATATCTATTTGATTGTTGATGCGGATAATATTGCCGATAATCCCACCCCTAATTATGTTCAACCAAAAGACGTAACAGCCATCACTGAATGGGTAAAAGCTGGGGGTGTATTGGTTTTGTTGCACAATGATAAGGGCAATGCAGAGTTTGAACACTTTAATCAATTGGCCAATAGTTTTGGTATTCACTTTAATGAGGATAGTTATAATAGGGTTCAGGGGAACCAATATGAAACAGGTGCGGTGATGGTCCCTGCAGGGAATCCCATTTTGCCAAATGTGAAAAAGATTTATCAAAAAGAAGTTAGTTCTATTACGTTAACTGCACCAGCAAAACCCATGTTAAATAAGGAGGAATTAATCATTTTTGCAACAGCTAAATTGGGTAAGGGCACTGTATTTGCAACAGCTGATCCTTGGTTATATAATGAATATACAGATGGTAGAAAATTACCCATGGAATACCAGAACCTACAAGCTGCTAATGATTTGGTAAAATGGTTGATCAAACAAATTCCGGTTAAACAAAGTGTAAAATAAATCATCCTATCATTGATATCTATTTTAACAACTGTCAGCAACAATACAAAGTTTTGATAAAGAAAGGAACATCTAATTGGTTATTTACATGCATGCAGCTATGCTGTTTCATATTAATCATGCCTAGCATTCAATTAAATGCAGCAGCTAAAGTAATTGTGGTAGACCAACAGGGTAAAGGAGATTTTACAAGTATCCAAGCTGCCATTAACAGTCTTCCTGATCAATCTGTTGAACATAGGGTGATCCTGATTAAAAATGGTGTTTACCAAGAGAAAATATTTATTGAAAAGCATTTTGTAGCACTTGTTGGAGAAGATAAAAACAAAACACAGATTCATTGCTCTCAAGCAAGGGATATTTGGCGTTGTGAACACTCGGATGATTGGGGAGTTGCAACTATTAATCTAAAAGGTTCTGATATTGTTTTAGAGAATCTAACCATTTCAAATGATTTTGGATTTAACCTAAAAGAGGAGATGCATATTGACTGTAAAACAGATTCTGCTAATCCCTTTAAAGTGGTCAAAAAATCGGGCCACCAAATGGCTTTGAGAAGTTTTGGTACCACTAGGTTAATTGCACGCAATTGTATTTTTAAAGCCTTTGGTGGCGATACTGTAAGCCCCTGGAATACTGCAGAAGGACAATTTTATTTCAAGGACTGTGACATGGAAGGAGGGGTAGATTTCTATTGCCCCCGCGGTTGGGCTTATGCAGAAAATTGTGTATTCAATGCTCATGGAAACACCGCTGCTATCTGGCATGATGGGTCTGGTAATCAAGACAGCAAAACCGTTTTGAAGAACTGCGTTTTTAAAGGCGAAGATGGATTTAAACTAGGAAGATATCATAGAGATGCACAATTTTTCTTATTGGATTGCAGGTTTGCAAAAAATATGGCGGATGCACCTATTTATCTGAATACATCGCAACCGCAAAACCAGATTCAATGGGGACGCAGAATTTATTTTTACAATTGCCACAAAGAAGGTGGTGACTATGCATGGTTTGCCAATAATTTAGCGGAAGCCAAAATTAGTCCTGAAACCATCAATGCTACTTGGGTTTTTCATGGAGATTGGAAACCAGAGTCTATCAGTTTTGTCAAAGCCAAACCTGAGTTCAAAGTAGTACCCGCTATATACCAAATTCCTACAAATAATCAGCAGCCTAATATAGATACCATTGCTGAAAAAATGTTGCTTTTTCAACGCGCCGTAGGCGGATGGCCCAAGGCGGTGAATGAAGTAAAATTGGATTACCAAAAACCACTCACTATTGTTGAAGCCAAAGCTGCATTGGCCGATTCCATGCATATAGACGCCACATTTGATAATGAAGCTACTAGCCGAGAAATCAAATATTTGATGGCTGCTTATATTAAAACAGTTAATCCAAGATATTTGGTCGCCGTTGAAAAGGGTGTGGCTTATTGTTTACGCGCCCAGAATGCCAAAGGCGGTTGGCCACAATATTTCCCAGACGCAAGTTTGTACCGGGCACAAATCACTTACAATGATAATGCCATGGTGAATGTGCTCAATATTTTAGGTGATATAGTGGAAGGGAAAAATGGGTTTGATAAAATAAATCCAGTATTTGTACCTGCAGCTGATATGGCTATTAAAAAGGCAATTGATTGCATTTTGAATACCCAGATTAAAGTGAATGGCAAACTCACTGCTTGGTGTACCCAATACAATCCTATTACCCTAGTGCCAGAAATGGCAAGAAAGTTTGAACTGCCATCAATCAGTGCCAATGAGTCTGTAGCAATTGTAAGATTCTTGATGCGCCAAAAAAAACCTTCTGTTGCGGTAAAACAAGCTATCAATGCGGCTATTGAATGGTTCCAAGCTGTTAGGGTCAATGGCTTTAGATATCAAGACGTTTCAGCTCCTGACCAACCCAAGGGTAAGGACAGGGTTTTGGTAGCCGATGCCAATGCAAGTGTTTGGGCAAGGTTTTATGAAATTGAGACCAATAGACCCATGTTTAGTGGAAGAGATAGCCAGAAAAAATATGATGTAAAAGAAATTGAATGGGAAAGAAGAACTGGTTATGCTTGGTATGGTGTTTGGCCAGAAAATTTGTTGACCAAGGACTATCCCAAATGGAAAATGATGAACAATAATTAGTAAGCAAGCAATTCATAAGAGATGATCAAATTGAACAAGGGGACCATTGGTTCCATCACGGTCAAAGCTGGTGAAAAAGATTTTCAATCCTTGATGGAATTACCTGAAAGGGTATTGCAATTTGGTACAGGTGTATTACTTAGAGGATTACCAGATGTATATATAGATTTGGCTAATAAGCAAGGGGTTTTCAATGGAAGGATATTGGTGGTTAAATCTACAGATACCCCGGGGTCAGATGATTTTCAACAACAAGATGGTTTGTACACCGTTGTTGTTAGAGGTTTTGAAAATGGACAAGCAGTAGATAAATGGGATTTAAATGCGAGTATTAGCAGGGTAATGGCTGCCAATAGTCATTGGTCTACCATTTTAACTGCTGCTGAAAATCCAGACATGCAAGTAGTAGTTTCTAATACAACTGAAGTAGGCATTGTCTTAGTTGAAGAATCAATTCATAATAATCCTCCAGCTTCATTTCCTGCAAAACTCTTGTCATTTTTATATAAACGGTACCAGCATTTTAATGGATCTCCAGAATCAGGAATGGTGATTATTCCTACAGAATTAATTTCTGATAATGGGCATAAACTAAGGTCAATTTTGTTAGACTTGGCCAAGTTTAATCAATTGGATGCTTCATTTACTCAGTGGTTGGTAAACGCCAATGATTTCTGTAATTCCTTAGTAGATAGAATTGTGCCTGGCAAATTGCCAACCTCTGATGCAATGCTGGTTCAGGAGAATATTGGGTATGAAGACAGTTTGATGATCATGGCAGAACCCTATAGTTTGTGGGCCATAGAAACGGAGCGTGAAAGAACCAAGGAGATACTATCTTTTGCTAATGTAAACCCTGGAGTCAAATTAACCCATGATATTGCTAAGTACAAGGAACTCAAACTCAGGTTACTAAATGCTACCCATAGTTTTTCCTGTGCTTTGGCAATCTTAAGTGAGTTTGAAACAGTAAAAGAAGCCATGGCTGCTGAACAATTTAGAAGCTTTGTTTCAGCCTTGATGATGGAAGAAATCAAACCCTTAGTTGTATCCGAATCAATTACGGAAGCAGAGGCCCAAGACTTTGCCCAGCAAGTTATTGATAGATTTAGAAATAACAGTATAGAACACCGATGGGTGAATATTAGCATGCAATACAGCCTGAAAATGGCTTCAAGATGTATGCCCCTGATTCAAAAAGCGTATGAAAAGGGTTCTATTCGTAAAAGAATGTTATTAGGGTTTGCAGCCTATCTATTATTGATGCGTACGGTACAGGACGGCGATGGAAAATATTATGCCGAAGTTAGTGGCCAAAGGATTGCTTTGACCGATGAGAAACTACCCAATATGCATAGTTGTTGGCAAGAAATGGATATTGAAAAAACAGTAATAGCTGTTTTAAAAGAAACCAGCGTTTGGAATGCCAATCTTAGTGTTATTCCAGGTTTTGTTCAAGATTTAGTAAAGCAACTGGAAAATTGCCAACAAAAATCTATTTCTGAAATTTTGCGAACTTTATAGCATCAATCAGCATATTATGTCTATTAAAAGAAAAATCTTACAAGTACACCCCAATGACAATGTATTAGTGGCATTGCAAGACCTTAAAGCGGGAGAAACGCTTGAATTCAATGGTAATGCTTATACACTCCTAGAAGATATTCCGGCCAAACACAAATTCACTACCCAAGTAGTTCCAGAGGGATCTGATATTATCATGTATGGTGTATTGGTTGGTAAGGCTAAAACCCAATTAGAAGTTGGTGTTAGAATTGCTACTGAAAATATTAGACATGCTTCTGATGGTTTTCAATTAGGCGAGCGTAGAACTGCTTGGCAAATGCCAACTATTGAAAAATGGAGGAACAGAACATTTATGGGTTATCACCGTAAGAATGGTTCTGTTGGTACGGGCAACTATTGGTTAGTGGTTCCCATGGTTTTTTGTGAGAATAGAAATGTAGAGGTATTGAAAGAAGCCTTGATGGAAGAATTGGGTTATGCAAGGCCAAGGAAATACCACCAATACACCAACAAATTAGCTAGTTTATACAAGGGTGGTGCAAGTTTGGATACTATTGAAGCGGAATTGTTTGAAGAAAAATTAGTGGGTCAATCTGCAGAACCTTTGTTCCCAAATATTAGTGGAATCAAATTTTTAAATCACGAAGGTGGTTGTGGTGGCGTAAGGTCTGACGCGCAAGCTTTGTGTGCTTTATTGGCCGGTTATATTACCCATCCTAACTGCGCAGGTGCTACTGTGTTGAGTTTGGGTTGTCAGAATGCACAAGTCTCTATGTTGCAAGAAGAGATTGCCAAAAGGATTCCTGAATATGACCGTCCTCTCTATATTTTAGAACAACAAAAAACAGGATTGGAAACCAATTTATTGGCATCGGCCATACAACAAACTTTTAAGGGTTTGGTCAAAGCCAATGAACAAAAAAGAGAACCTGCCCCAGTTTCTAAAATTGTGATAGGATTAGAATGTGGTGGATCGGATGGATTCTCTGGCATCTCTGCCAATCCAGCCATTGGCTTTACTTCTGACATCCTAGTAGCATTGGGTGGTTCTGTGATTCTTTCTGAATTTCCTGAATTATGTGGTGTTGAACAGGAATTAAGTGACCGATGTGTAGACGAACAAAAGGCTAATAGATTTATGCATTTGATGCAAACCTATAATCGTTTGGCTGAGGAAGCTGGAAGCGGATTTTATATGAATCCTTCTCCTGGAAATATCAAAGATGGATTGATCACAGACGCCATTAAAAGTGCGGGTGCTGCCAAAAAAGGTGGTACTTCTCCAGTAGTAGATGTATTAGATTATACAGAACCAGTTACCAAACCCGGTTTGAATTTATTATGTACGCCAGGCAATGATGTGGAATCAACTACTGCTGAAGTGGCTTCCGGAGCAACTGTTGTATTGTTTACTACAGGCTTGGGAACACCTACGGGTAACCCCATTACGCCTGTTGTTAAAATAGCCAGCAACTCAACGCTCTTTCATAGAATGCAAGATATTATGGATATAAATACCGGTACTATTATTGAAGGAGAGGAAACTATTGAAGAAGCTGGAGAACGTATTTTGGATTATATAATTGAAGTAGCTAGTGGGAATATAAAAGTGGCTGCTATAAGACACGGACAGGACGATTTCATTCCTTGGAAAAGGGGTGTGAGTTTATAAACGGTTGGTGTGTAGCCAGCCAAGCCATTGGATAAGAAAAATTGATTGTATGAAGCCCTTTTTAGATGAGCATTTTCTGTTACAAAACAAAACAGCAGAGAAACTCTACCATGATTATGCTAAGCAAATGCCCGTGATTGATTATCACTGTCATTTACCACCACAGCAAATTGCAGAAAACCATTCTTTTCAAAATATAACTCAGGCTTGGTTATATGGAGACCATTATAAATGGCGTGCCATGCGTACAAATGGAGTCCATGAATCCTATTGTACTGGTGATCAACCAGATCAAGACAAGTTTGAAAAATGGGCTGCAACCGTTCCCTATACCTTGCGCAATCCCTTGTATCATTGGACACATTTGGAATTGCAACGCTATTTTGGGATTACAGAAATCCTGAATGCTGATTCTGCTAAACTTGTGTATGAAACAGCTTCTAATTTGATCAAGACTCCGGAATATTCAGTACAAAACTTATTGCGCAAAATGAATGTGGCCTTGGTTTGTACAACGGATGATCCTGTTGATGATCTTAGGTACCACAAACAATTAAAAGAACAGGGATTTGAAATTCCTATTTTACCTGCATTTAGGCCTGACAATGCCATGAACGTAGTGAACCCGGAACAGTTTAATAACTATTTGCAAAAACTGCAAGCAATTACCAATATTTCTATTTCTTCTTTTGATGATTATCTCTATGCCCTTCAAAACAGACACGATTTCTTTGCAGAAGCAGGATGTGGTGTTTCTGACCATGGTTTGGAAGAAATCTATGCAGAAGATTTTACGGGTTCAGAAATTGATAGCATTTTCAACAAGATTCATTCTGGAAAAGCATTAAATGAAACCGAGCAGTTGAAGTTCAAATCGGCCATGCTCTTGCATTTTGCAGAATGGGATCATGAAAAGGGTTGGGTGCAACAATTTCACTTAGGCGCATTGAGAAATAATAATGCCAGGATGATGCAGCAATTGGGCCCAGACACAGGATGGGATTCAATAGGTGATTTTCAACAAGGAAGGGCATTGGCCAAATTCTTGAACAAATTAGATACAGGTAATACTTTGGCCAAAACCATTTTATATAATTTGAATCCAGCGGATAATGAATTAATGGCTACCATGATTGGTAATTTCAACGATGGGTCAACTGCAGGTAAAATTCAATATGGTTCTGCTTGGTGGTTCTTAGATCAGAAAGACGGCATGGTTAAGCAAATGAATGCGCTTTCTAATATGGGCTTATTAAGTAGATTTGTTGGTATGCTAACTGATTCCAGAAGTTTCTTGTCTTTCCCAAGACATGAATATTTTAGAAGGTTGTTATGCAATTTGTTTGGATCAGAAATTGAGAGTGGAGAATTACCCAATGATATTGAATGGGTGGGTTCTGTAATTCAAGACATCTGTTATAGAAATGCGCAGAACTATTTTGGGTGGAAGGGCATAACCCCAATAGTTTAGACACGCAAACGTTTCCGTAGAAACTGTAAATAATAGAACTAATGCAATAGCTCACTCCATTGCAATGGGTATACCTTTGCTTTTCACTAAGCAAATCCCACTACCATGTCATTTGATCAAGTACTTCAAAACATATTTGTCTCGGAAGACAGTATACCAAACGCTTTTGTATTACCAGCACCAGTTCATCAAAAAGAATATCTCTGTAATGGTGAGATGAAACCATGGAGTGGACCATTCCATGAAGTTTATTCTCCTATTTGTGTCAAGACCGAAAATGGACTGCAAAGAAAACTAATTGGATCTTACCCTATTTGTACAGAAGCAGAAGCTTTTGAAGCGATGGACGCAGCTGTACAAGCTTATAACAATGGTAGGGGTGAATGGCCCACTATGAGTGTGGCAGAAAGAATTGGTTGTGTTGAAAAATTCACACACAAAATGATGGAGAAAAAAGACCTAGTGGTCAAACTCATCATGTGGGAAATTGGAAAGTCATATGCTGATTCGGTTAAAGAATTTGACAGAACAGTGGAGTATATCTATGCCACTATTGATGCATTAAAAGAAGTGGATAGGGATTCTTCTAGATTTACCATTGAGCAAGGCATTATTGCTCAAATTAGAAGGTCTCCCTTGGGCGTTGTGCTTTGCATGGGCCCTTTCAATTATCCTTTAAATGAAACTTTCTGTACCCTGATTCCTGCAATTATCATGGGTAATACGCTTTTGTTTAAGGCTCCCAAACACGGAACATTATTGCACTATCCATTGTTGCAAGCTTTTCAATCCTGTTTTCCCAAAGGAGTAGTTAATACCATTTACGGAAGGGGCAATACCATTATTCCTGGATTAATGCGTTCTGGAAAGATCAATGTGTTAACCCTGATTGGTTCTAGTAAAGTGGCCAACGAACTCAAAAAATTACATCCCAAAATAAATAGACTCAGGGCTATTCTTGGTTTAGACGCAAAGAATGCAGCAATTATTACAGCAAAGGCTGATATTGATTTAGCTGTTCAAGAAACCTTATTAGGAAGTCTTTCATTTAATGGACAGCGTTGTACAGCTTTGAAAATAGTATATGTACATGAATCTATTGCAAATGCATTTATTGAAAAGTTAGCAAAAGCGGTCAATGCTTTAAAATTTGGAATGCCTTGGGAATCAGGTGTATCGCTCACGCCATTGCCAGAACCAGGTAAGCCACAATATTTAAAAGATTGTATAGATGATGCCATAGCTAAAGGAGCCCAAATCATGAATGAACATGGTGGAGCAACTGTAGAAACATTTGTTTATCCTGCCATTTTGTATCCGGTGAATAGCCAAATGAAATTGTATCGCGAAGAGCAATTTGGACCCTTGATTCCGGTGGTGCCCTTTGTAGATCTGGAAGAACCCATTCAATATTTGATTGATTCACCACACGGACAACAGGTTAGTATTTTTAGTAATGATTCGGAAGAATTAGCCGACCTAATAGACCCTTTGGTGAATCAAGTAAGTAGGGTGAATGTGAACTGTCAGTGTCAACGAGGCCCAGATAGTTTTCCATTCACGGGAAGAAAAGATAGTGCAGAAGGTACGCTTTCTGTAATAGACGCATTACGTTCTTTTTCTATCAGGTCATTGGTGGCAACCAAAATGAACAATAGCAATAAGGCATTGATTAATGAGATCATTGGAAACCAACAATCCAATTTTCTTAGTACAAAATATATTTTCTAAGGGTATCAAATCCCTTTATTAATTTGTAACAGTAAACGGTTATTATGCAAACACCATCATTATTTGAATTAAAGGGTAAAATAGCCCTTGTAACGGGTTGTAATAAGGGAATTGGAAAAGCCATGGCTATTGCTTTGGCAGAGGCTGGGGCCGATATTATTGGCGTATCTGGCTCATTGGCTGCGAGTGGATCGGAGATAGAATTAACCGTTACTGCATTAGGTAGAAAATTTTATGCTTATCAAGCCAATTTGAGTGAAAGAATAGCTCTTTTAGCCTTTATTGAAAAAGTACAGTCTGAACATCCTGTGATTGATATTTTGATTAACAATGCAGGAACCATTATGCGCAAACCTGCAGCAGAACATCCTGATGAATATTGGGATCAGGTACTAGCATTAAACCTAGACGCTCCATTTATTTTAGCAAGAGAATTTGGTAAAAAAATGATTGAACGCGGTTCAGGAAAGATCATTTTTACATGTTCCTTACTCAGTTTCCAAGGAGGCATTAATGTACCAGGATATGCAGCTAGTAAAGGCGCATTGAGTAGTTTGGTAAAAGCTTTGAGCAATGAGTGGGCTTCAAAAGGAGTTCAAGTAAATGGCATTGCGCCAGGTTATATTGCAACTGATAATACAGAAGCTTTGCGCAATGACCCAGATAGAAGCAAAACCATTTTAGATAGGATTCCAGCAGGCCGTTGGGGTGAGATTGAAGATTTTAAAGGTCCCACTGTTTTCTTAGCTTCAGCAGCTTCAAATTATGTTAGTGGAACTATCTTAACCGTTGATGGTGGATGGATGGGGAGATAAGTCAAAAAAGTAAAATATAATCAGCATTTTAAAACTTGACCATATGCAAATTAGATTTCAAAATAGCCCTAAAGAAGTAAAGGGCATGAGCACTGCAGAACTGCGCGAGAATTTTCTAGTTCAATCTTTAATGCAAACAGATCATTTAGAACTGGTGTATTCGCATTATGATCGCGTGATTGTAGGAGGGGTAAAACCAGTGAATGCTAGTGTTCCTTTAAAAGTAGAGGAAGAATTAAAAGCCAATTATTTTCTAGAAAGAAGAGAGTTGGGTATTATCAATGTGGGTGGAGATGGAATGGTTGTGGCAGATGGAGTAAGTTATGATCTTTCTAAACTAGATTGTTTGTATTTAGGCAAAGGAACTCAAGACGTAAGTTTCTCTAGCAAGAGCGCCAGTAGCCCTGCAGATTTCTTTTTAATGTCTACACCTGCACATGCCAGCTATCCCAATACTTTGATGACCAAGGAAGCGGCTGCTCCAGTTGCCATGGGAGAAACATCAACTGCTAACAAACGTACCATTTATAAATACATTCACTTAGACGGAATTAAGAGTTGCCAATTGGTGATGGGTTTAACCGTTCTTGCTGAAGGCAGTGTATGGAATTCTGTTCCGCCACATACCCACACTCGCAGAATGGAAGTCTATTTCTATTTTGATTTACCAGCACAACATAGGGTATTCCATTTAATGGGAGAGCCCCAAGAAACTAGGCACTTGGTCATGGCAAATCACGAGGCAGTGATTTCTGCACCTTGGTCTGTTCATTGTGGACCTGGTACTACCAATTATGGATTTATCTGGGCAATGGCTGGTGAAAACCAAGTCTTCTCCGATATGGATCCAGTGGCTATTGCAGATATGAAATAGCGTATAATCTAAACTGATGAATAAGGTTCTATGCATGGGTGAATTGCTATTACGCATTTCACCCTCTTCAACAAAAGACGCCAGACAAAAACAACCCATGAAGTTGTTTGTAGGTGGTGCTGAAGCCAATGTGGCCACGGCTTTGGCAGGATGGAATATTCCTGTGCGCTATTGTACGGTCTTGCCAGACAATTTCATGAGTCAATACGTGATTCAATACCTAGATGCTAGGCATATTGACACTAGTGCCATTATGTTAGCAGGAAGCCGTATTGGATTATACTATCTAGAGACGGGGGCCGATATTAAAGGTGGTGTTGTCTATGATAGAGAACGCTCTTCCTTTTCTGAATTAAAAACGGGAATGGTTGATTGGGAAAAACTATTTGAAGGAGTCAGTTGGTTTCATTTTACGGCCATCAGCCCTGCACTGAATCAATCCATTGCCGATATTTGTTTAGAAGCATTGCAAGTGGCATCAAGAAAGGGATTGCAAATTTCAGTTGACTTAAACTATAGATCCAAACTTTGGAAATATGGAAAAGATCCCAAAGAAATCATGCCCCAATTGGTAAAATATTGTACACTGATTATGGGAAATATTTGGAGTGCCAATAGTTTGTTAGGGATTGAAGTTGATGAGCAGATACACGCACATCAATCCAAACAAGCTTATATAGACCATGCTGCTAAAACATCAGAAGCCATCATGAAACAGTTTCCTAATTGTAAGGCGGTGGCTAATACCTATCGCTTTGATAGCAATGAAGAACAGATCTTGTATTACACTACTTTACAAATGGGAGATCATTCCTATCTCTCCAAAGAATTTACTTGTAAAGGTGTGGTGGACCGTTCAGGCAGCGGTGACTGTTTTATGGCGGGCTTGATTTACGGATTCCACACGCATCAAGATGATCCTCAAGAGTTATTGAACTATGCCGCCGCCGCTGCTTTTGGTAAATTGCAAGAACAGGGCGACGCCACAGAACAAGAAGTACTTCAAGTGGAAGCTGGGTTATAATTTAAGATTTGGGCATTTTCAAAACTGGGTTGCTTTTTTGTGAAGCTTCTATCACGTTCACATTTTCAGCCGCAGTCAATAACCACTTACCAGATCTTTTTACATAAACCAAGGTTGCAAGGTCATCGCCTTCTGGCATTTGATTACCACTAGGCGTTGTAAAAGCACCAGTTCTCCATGATAAATGCACAATGGCTACATCCTTTGTAATAAATCTAATGTTGGTGCTGTTTTTCTTTAAAACAACGGTTTTAAAAATGGTTTGATGAAATACCTGGTGGGCATATTCTACTTCTTTTCTACCCTTCCACCACATACCTTTTACATTTACCCAGTCACAGTCTTCGGTTGAATAATTGACCATGTCTGAATAATCATGGTTATTCCAGCTGGCAATCAATTCATCAACTTTTTGATCAACAGCTTTTGTATCTGCAGCGTTGTTTTGAGCAAATCCAATCAGTGGCAATAAAAATGCACAGAGCATTAACATCTTTTTCATGTGTTTTTATTTCAAAACTATTTCCAATCAACGCTAGGAAATAGTACAAAAACGACATTCTTTTATTGATACCTATTTCTGGGGTTAAAGGGCATTTCTAGTAAAGCCTGTTCAATTTGTTTGGGATTAACCGCTGCAAATTCTTTAAAGTCACGAATCAAGTGCATTTGGTCAAAATAACCGGTTTGATGCGCTATGGCTGTCCAGCTGATATTTGGTTGGTTTTCTTTTAAAATCCAGGCATTAGAGAATCTAATTAAACGGGAATAAAATTTTGGAGAAAGCCCTATGCGTTGTTTGAATTGACGTTCAAACTGTCTAATGCTCAAACAGGCATCGGATGCCGCTTGATCTATACTCATTAAACCGCCAGCATGCAGCATATTCTGTAATACCAGATCAATAGGTAATTTTTCTTTTAGCCTTTTGCTAAACTTAATCAAGGCTTCTTCTATTTGATTTACCATCTGAAGAAAATTCTCAGATTCCCAAATTTGATTCTGTAATTCTATGATTAAATTACCCAGGAAATCGCTTGCATTAAAAGCCTCAACTTGTAATAATTCCTGCATGGGTATTCCCAGCAAACGATACAAGCCACCCGGTTGAAAAGATACTTTAATCACAACATGTTGGTGACCCAATTGCAGCTTTATGGTATTAGTTTGTGGGCCAACCAAACAGCATGTATATAATCTCATTTGTTTATTGGCCAATAAATAATTGGCATCTACCGGGTCAAGGGGATAAAACAACAAACATTGTTCAGGTAAGGGTGGTAATAAAATGCAAGGTGCCGGTTGGTCCTTTGGAAAGTTGGTATGGAAAACCATATAATGGTTCACCAATTCTTTCAAAGCAGGTTTGGGTTGGATGAATACCGGTTGCATACTTAATTGCTTAGCACAACCAAGATACAACTATCCCCAAAAAAAATCGCACCCTGTACCGCTATGTACAAGGTGCGAAGCATTCACTGCTATTTAAACTACAAACGAACTTTGATCACTAGTTTTTTAATGGCTTCAGTACCAATCATGGGTGCGTGAACGTCTTCAGGATAGAAGATGGCAAACTGCCCATTGGTTAAACCAAAATACATATCAGGTGCGTCTTCATAGAATAATACATCCTTTTCTGGATTGTACTCACCACGTTGAGACTGACAACTGCTTCTTGGTTTCCATCCAAGGGTTTCCTTTCCACGAATGCAAACCTGAATATCAATATGTGCATTGTGGCATTCAAATTTGGCAATACTAGCTTCTGCTGTTGTGCCTTCTTTGTCAGAAACAATACCTCTTAAATTTTCACCATCAATATCAAACTTGCCTACTTCAAGAGCAGCTAAGTCAGTATTGTTGATGTATTCAAATGCTTTTGCAAAATGAGGATGCAAGGAAGCGTATTTTGATCCGTTGTTGATGCTATCTACAATCATGATTTTTGTTTTGATTGATTAACGTTGTACCCTTCCGCTACCATCACCTTTCATCAATTCTTTCACCTCGGTTAATGTAGCATGGTTCAAGTCTCCTGGAATTGTGTGTTTGATGGCAGATGCAGCTACACCAAATTCAGCAGCTTCTGGCATTGGCATGCCACTAACCAAACCATAGATAAAACCACTTGCAAATGAATCACCACTTCCTACGCGGTCAACAATACGCACTTCATATTGTCTGCTATGATAGAATTCTGTACCATCATATACCAAGGCACTCCAACCATTGTCAGAAGCACTGTGGCTCTCGCGTAAAGTGGAAGCAATGTATTTAAATCCAAATTTCTCTTTCATTTGTTTGAAAACACTCTTATAACCATCTAGGTTTAATTCACCCTTGGTTACGTCAGTGCCTTCTGCTTTAAATCCAAGAGTAGTATCTGCGTCTTCTTCATTACCAATACAAACGTCTACATATTGGCAAAGCTTGGTCATCACTTCTCTTGCTTTTTCCTTGCTCCATAATTTTTTACGGTAGTTCAAGTCAATACTGGTAGTAATTCCTTTTGCTTTTGCAGCTTTCAAAGCAGCAAGGGTTAACTCTGCAGCTTTATCGCTTAGGGCAGGAGTAATACCTGTGGTATGGAACCAACTTGCACCTTCCAAAATTTTGTCAAAATCAAATTCACTAATGTCTACATCTGCAATAGACGCACCTGCACGATCATAAATTACTTGAGAAGCACGCATAGAAGCGCCTGTTTCCAAGAAATAAATACCCAAACGCTTACCCCCACGGGCAATAAATTGGGTATCAACACCGTATCTGCGGATATGGTTAATAGCTGCCTGACCAAGTGCATTGTCTGGAACCTTAGTCACAAATACACCGTTTAATCCGTAATTGCTGAGTGCTACTGCAACGTTTGCTTCACCGCCACCATAAGTGACGTCAAAACTGTCGCTTTGTACAAACCTTTCAAAACCGGGTGTAGAGAGACGCATCATGATTTCTCCGAGCGTAACAACTTTTTTAGACATGTCAATCGTTTTTTAATTGTAGAGATTTAGGTGAATCATCTTATCTTCAAAGACTCATTGCGAAGTTGGTCAATTATCCTTGGCGAGAGAAAAAAACAACCTTTAAATATGTCAAAAAATACGCAAACGATTGCGTACTAAAAAGGTTTATTTTTAGTAATTCGAACTTACATTGCCTATCAAAAAAATAGCCATATGGAAAAGAAAGCAGCCATCCTTGAATTGATTCCCGAACAAGGTATTTTACCCCTTTATTTTTATAAGGATACCAATGTGAGTATCGGAGTTTTAAAAGCTTTATATGAAGCAGGTATTCGTGCAGTTGAATACACCAATCGTGGAGAAGCAGCATTAACCAATTTTAAAGAAATGCGCAAGGTTTGCGATTCAGAATTAAAAGGGATGTATTTAGGTATTGGAACCATCAAGAATGCTGAAATGGCAAAGACCTTTATAGATGCAGGTGCGGACTATATTATCTCTCCCGGTTTAGTAGAATCAGTTGCAAAAACTGCAGACCAACACAATATGTTATGGGTGCCTGGTTGTATGACACCTACAGAAATTATACAAGCTGAAACCTGGGGTGCTAAAATGATAAAATTATTTCCAGGTAATATTCTTGGTCCGGGTTTTCTTTCTGCTATCAAAGAAATTTTTCCGGGTTTGTTATTCATGCCAACAGGAGGCGTGGAATTAGACAAAGACAATATTGGAGGCTGGTTTAAAGCTGGCGTTTGTGCAGTAGGAATGGGAAGCAAACTCATTACCAAACAATTATTGGAAGCTCAGAACTACCAGCAAATTGCCGTTGATACGGTAAAAGCACTTGAGATCATCAAATCCATCAAATCCCCCAAATAAACCATATGGAAACTATCTCTGAGAAAATTGGTAAATACAGATGGACAGTCTGTGCCTTGTTATTCTTTGCAACAACAGTGAACTATTTAGACAGACAGGTTTTGAGTTTGTTGAAAACCACTTTGGAACACGAGTTCAATTGGACAAATTCAGACTATGCCAATATTACTTCTGTATTTCAATTTGTGTATGCGGTGTCTATGTTATTTGCCGGCAGAATAGTTGACAAATTAGGAACTAAATGGGGATATGCTTGGGCCATTATTGTTTGGTCCTTGGGTGCCATTATTCATGCATATGCAGTGCCAATTGGAACATCTGTTTCTGCCA
Source organism: Chitinophaga pinensis (assembly GCA_943372255.1). Lineage (GTDB taxonomy): Bacteria > Bacteroidota > Bacteroidia > Chitinophagales > Chitinophagaceae > Sediminibacterium > Sediminibacterium pinensis_M. The sequence goes on along the minus strand of CALRXZ020000035.1, from coordinate 1,532 downwards.
TTTTAGGTTTGGTGGGCATTGCTGCTATTCCTGTATCCATTTTAGGCTTTATGATTTCAAGAGCCGTGTTAGGTTTTGGAGAGGCAGGGAACTTCCCTGCCGCTATTAAGGCAACAGCAGAATATTTTCCCAAAAAAGAACGCTCTTTTGCAACAGGGATCTTTAACTCAGGTGCCAATGTGGGTGCCGTATTAGCACCTTTGTCAGTGCCTTGGATTGCAGAGAACTGGGGATGGGAATCTGCTTTTCTGATTATTGGTGCGGTTGGTTTTGTATGGTTAATATTCTGGTTTATATTTTATGAAATTCCAACCAAACAAAAACGTCTCTCAAAAGCAGAATTAGATTATATCAATAGTGACAAAGTAGAAGAAGAAACGGCTAATGAAAAATCTACAGAAAAAACGCCATGGATTGTATTATTAGGATTCAACCAAACATGGGCTTTTGTAGTTGGTAAATTTTTAACCGATGGTGTTTGGTGGTTTTATTTGTTCTGGTTACCTGGTTATTTAAAAGACCAATATGGTATGACCGGAATTGCGGTTAATATTCCTTTAGCCGTTTTATATAGTATTACCATGATTGGAAGTATTAGTGGTGGATGGTTTCCAACTTACTTCATCAACAAAGGACATAAACCATATGACGCTAGAATGAAAGCTATGTTGGTGATTGCTGTGATTCCATTGATTGTATTAGCAACTCAACCATTGGGCAGCATCAGTTATTGGGTACCTGTTTTGTTAATTGGAATTGGTACAGCGGCTCACCAAGCTTGGTCTGCCAATATCTTTACCACAGTATCAGATATGTTCCCCAAAAAATCCATTGCATCAGTGATTGGGATTGGTGGTATGGCAGGTGGTTTTGGTGGTGTGATCATTTCAAAGATTGGCGGTTGGTTATTTGATAGTTACAAAATTGCCGGAATCAAACAATCCATGGATCAAGCAACTGCTAAAGGAATGGGTGCGTTTTTAGACCAAATTAAAACAGTTAAATTGGTAGATAAATATGGAGATACCATTGACATTACCAAGAAGGCAGTCACTGATTTGTCTAAGGATTTGCAAGCCAAATTAGAAGCTGTAAACCCTGCCCAGTTTGCTGAATTCTTAACCATGCAAAAACAAGTAGTCATGGCTTCTATGTCTACCTCTTACACCATCATGTTCTCCTTTTGTGCTGTGGCTTATTTAATAGCTTGGAGTATTATGAAAATGTTAGTGCCTAAAGAAAAACTAGTAAGATTATAATGAGATTAAAATATTTTCCCATTCTGATAGTAGTTATGATTGTTTCACTTGCCAATGCCCAAAAAGCTTTGCCTGTTCAAATAAGTCATAATGCCAGCAAACAGAAAGTAACCATAAACATTAATGGAAAACTGTTTACTGAGTTCAATTATCCAGACAGTTTGGAAAAACCGTTTTTATATCCCATTCTGGCGGCCAACGGGAAGACCATTACCAGGGGCTTCCCGTTGAACCCACAACCCAATGATCCTGTAGATCATCCACACCATATTG
>CALRXZ020000034.1:0-30281 GCA_943372255.1 Chitinophaga pinensis | reverse complement strand
GGGCTTTGGTTATTGGTTATTGGGAACTGGTTTTGGGTCTACTTCATCCACGTTTTTTTCGTGAATCCATTTGCCATTCTGCCAACGGAAACCTTCATAAGATCCATAAGGAATTAAGCTATAGCGTTCCTTGACTTCACCGGTTTCACTAACCAGATGGGCAAAGACAATCTTGTCTATTTCAGGATCATAATTAAACTTGGCGCCTGCCTGTTTTTTGAACTCCAAACAGAACCGAAATGCGGGTTGTGCGGGTTTAATGCTGTCTTGGGTATAGGTGAAAAACTTGCCTCCAAATAGTGGTTTGCCTTGGGCATCAAAATGTAATACTTCCATCCATTTTTTGGTGCTGCGAGCATTGCTCTCATCATATCCCAGAAGGGTATAGAACTGTTTGTTGTTAAAACTCTTTTGAACAATATTATAATATACGGCCCCAATCCAATTGGCAGGTGTTCGAATAGAATCAAAGGGATTCTCACTATAATCAGAATGATCAAATAAAGGGAAGAGTTTTAAAGAACCATCATTTGTGCGCATTTGAATGGCACCATGTTGCCTATAAGCAGAGAAGTCTTTCATTACTTGCCAGGTAAATATTCTAAAACTGCTATCGGGTGCATAGAGTTTTGAAATAGTAGTCAATGAATCAAAACGATATTGAAAGGAATTGGGTTGACGCAAGGCTTGTACCAAACCACGGGTAAACAAACTATCGGCTCTAAATCTATCCACCATTTCAGTGGCATTTAAAATACCTAAGGCATAATCCTTAATGCTAGCTTCAATTTGTGCAATAGGACTTAAAGGAGCAGGATCTGCTTTTAGCTCATTTTTGCGCTGTGCATTTATTTGCGTACTTAGGAATACCAATAGCAGAAAAAGAAAACGCTTCATGACACTAAGTTAAAGTAATGCACTATACCCCAAAAGGTTTTAGGATTTTCTTAAAGCCTTAACTGCTTGGGCAAATTCCAAGAGGTTGTTGAAGCGAAGGTCTATATGTGGATGCGGATCTTCCGTTTCTGGATGGGTGGTGGCCACAAAAACCGAAAATATGCCCGCATTCTTTCCAAAAGCCATATCAGATGGTCTATTACCCACCATGATACTCTTGTTAAAATCAATTTCAGGATACAGGGCCTTTGCCTGAAAAGCCATACCAGGATTGGGTTTGCGATTAGGTGAATCACTCTCTAAGTCTGTACAAAAAAACAAATGATCCAAATCACCACCCTTGGCACGAATGGCAGCCAACATATTTGAGTGTATGTTCTCTAAGTCTTCCAAACTCATCAATCCTCTACCAACCCCTTTTTGATTGGTCACCAAGAATATGCGCGAAAATAAAGGTCTTAAAATTGCTAATGCATCCAGCGTGGAAGGATAAAACTGAAACTCCCCCCAATTCCGAATATAATCATTATCCTTCTCAACATTAAGAACGCCGTCCCTATCCAAGAACAATGTCCAGTCACTAGATGTATCTCTTAAATCCATTTTTGATTATATTTTTTCTTCGCATTCTTAACTCTTCTCTTTTATCTCTTCACTCTTCTCTTTTATCTCTTCACTCTTCACTCTTATCTCTTCACTTTCTCCCTAGTCTTCGTAAAAGATTGCTGCTTCTACAAGTTCGCATATGATATGTCCAACAAGTATATGTGCTTCCTGAATACGAGGTGTAACAGAGGATGGAATATTGATCAAGTAATCGCTTAATTCTCGCATTTCTCCACCATTATCACCAGTCATTCCTACGGTAATAATGCCTTTGGCTCTGGCAGTTTCAAAAGCTTTGACAATATTCTTAGAGTTGCCAGAAGTGCTAAGACCTATTAATACATCGCCTTTTTCCATAATGCCGTCTACTAGTCTAGAATAAATCACATCATAACTATAGTCATTGGCTACTGCCGTTAAATAGGAAGTATTACAGTGTAGTGCCTCAGATGGAAGAGCCCTTCGGTTTTTGTAAAACCTACCAGAGAATTCTGCCGCTAAGTGTTGTGCATCGGCAGCAGAACCGCCGTTACCACAGAAATGCACCTTTTTACCACTATTAAAAGCTGGCACTACCATTTTGACTACACTATCAATGGTTAATATTAATTCCTCGTTTTCCAATAGGGCTTGCTTGGTATCTAAGGAAGCCTTGATCAATTTTTTAATTGCTACTTTCATGATTAGTGAGTTTCTGCTAGTGCTTCAATGGTTTGAACCAATTGATTCCAACCATATTTGATTTTCTCAGCGCGAAGTTGGGGCAAAAAATGTTTTTCTCCTAATGCGTAAAGGTTTTTAATGCCTTCAGCAATAGCTTTAACATTTGGTTCTACAACCATACCTACTTGACCATTTGGAACCAGTTCAGCCAGCCCCCCTACATTAGTAACTAGCATGGGTTTTTCAAAATGATAGGCTAGGGGCGTAACACCTGATTGGGTTGCATGTTTATAAGGTTGAATCACAAAATCGGCCGCGCTCATATAATAGCGAACTTGGTCATCTGCAATAAAATCTGTTTTTAAAATTAATAGGTCTCTGATACCCAATTGGTCAATCTGTTGTTGATATCCTTCTTCAGCGTCATAGAATTCTCCAGCCACCAAGAGTTTGGGCACAAGCAATTCTGAATGGGAGTGGGCCTCTTCTTTTAATTGCGCCATTGCTTCTAATAACAAATCCAATCCCTTGTATTTACGAATAAAACCAAAGAATAGAATGATGGGTTGCTCCACTGGAATGCCCAAATGTTGTCTGGCTTGGGCTTTGTCTAATGGATCACCAAAATTATCATAGAGAGGGTGAACCGCTTGAATGGCGCGGGTTTGGGTAAAAGCTTTTAAGTCTGATAAGACTTTAGCACTCATGGTAACAAAACCATCCACCGGGCCAACAAAATATTGGGTAAAGGGTTTGTCTCCCGGTCTTTTTTCGTGCGGAATCACATTATCAGCAATACAAATAATCTTAGAATATTTATTGCCCTTGATGATTCTTAAAATGGTACCAAGGCAAGGCCCCATCAGTGGTAACCAATAACGCACCAAGACAAGGTCAGGATTGGTGGCTTTGATTTTTCTTCCAACACTGATCCAATTAATTGGATTCATGCTATTGATACAAACCTTAATATTCAAGTCTGTAGGAGCTTTCTGCTCACTATACTGGGTTTTACCCGGGAACAAAAAACTGGGATATTGTAAACTAAAGGTATAAATGGTTACTTCATAACCCTGTGCTTGAAAGGCTCTAGCTAGACGTTCATTAAAACTAGCAATTCCTCCACCACGGAAGGGCCAAGTGGTGCCAATCAGGGCTAGTTTTTTCATTCAAAATGATTTAATCCTGAATACCCAGTTTACCAGCAATTAGGTATACATTTCTCTCCGGCGCATTTCTGGCCACCAACTCGGCAATAAAACCAGCTAAGAAAAGTTGCATCCCAATAATCATCGTAGTCAGGGCTATAAAAAAGGCAGGTTTATTAGTGAGTGCAAAATCAGCGTCAATAAATTTTTCTACAATCAAATAAGCGCTAGAACCCAGACCCATCATAAAGAAGAGGGTACCCCACAAACCAAATAATTGCATGGGTCTTTTGCCAAATTTGCCTAGGAACATAATAGTAGCTAAATCCAAAAATCCGTTGACAAAACGCTGCCATCCAAATTTGGTCACTCCATATTTACGAGGTCTATGTTCTACTACTTTCTCACCAATCTTTCTAAACCCACTCCATTTGGCTAAGATGGGTATATATCTATGCATCTCACCATAGACTTCAATGCTCTTGACCACATTATGGTGATAAGCTTTAAGACCGCAGTTAAAGTCATTGAGTTTGATGCCAGAAGCCCATCGCGCTACCGCGTTAAAAAGCTTAGAAGGAATATTCTTTGTAAGGGTATTGTCATAACGTACTTTCTTCCAACCACTGACCATGTCATAACCATCATTGATGATCATGCTTCTCAGTCCTGGAATCTCATCGGGAGAGTCTTGCATATCCGCATCCATGGTAATCACCACATTGCCCAAAGCTGCTTTAAAGCCCTCATTCAATGCAGCAGATTTACCATAGTTGCGGCGGAACCTAATGCCTTTAAAAGCCGGGTTCTTTTGTGCAATTGCTTCTATTACTTTCCAACTGTTATCAGTGCTGCCATCATCTACCATGATCACTTCAAAACTCCATTGGTTTTCGTGCATGACATGTTCAATCCATGCACAAAGCTCCGGTAAAGATTCGTCTTCATTCAATAATGGTACAACAACACTCAGATCCATAACAGTACTTAAATCTTATTAAAAAGGATTTTGCTTAGGGGTCTTTTTGGCAACTCCTGCGCCAATGGCAGAAGCAATAGCACCAACAATACCATACATGAAAATTATACCACCAATAGCAAAAGGCAACATGAATTTACGCGTCATATCAAGCGCTTGCTTAATTTGCTCATCGGTCATTTGCTTGTTCTTTTCCATTTCAGTAGCCGCGTTTTCAATAATCTTATCGGTCATTTCTGGAAAAAGCAATTTCATTGATAATAAAGTGTACACCACTGTAATCACAATAAGGGTAGCAGTAACTTTAAAACCATGTGCAAATACGTTACCAAAAGTAACATCGCCCTGCATTTGCTTGGCATAATGAATACAGGACCAGATAATACCAGCAACAATAATTACCCAGCTAATAGCTCCCAATGCCTTATTCTGCATTTCGCCTGCTAAATAAAGTCCTACACTAATAACAATGGTAATTAAACTTAGGATTAATCCTTTCATCCAGGGTTGTACAATTTTTTCTTCCATTTTGGTTGGTTTTAGTTGGTGAATATTTTTCCCTTGTGAAGAATAGCTATTGCCTTACCTGTTAGGGGTTTATCAAGGAATGGGCTATTGGCCGATTTACTTTGGTTGTTTCCTGAATTCAACAAGGTTTCAGCCGTTCTGGAAAACAAAGTCAGTTCCGCTTTGGAACCAACCGACACATGGGTAGTTGGAAGATCGAAAATATTACGGGCATTCTCGCTAAATAGCTTGATTATTTTTTCGTTACTCAAATTGGGTAAAACAGTATTCACCACCGCAAATGCTGTTTGCAAACCAATCATCCCGCTCTTAGCGTATTCAAATTCACAAATCTTATTGTCCCAGTTCTGTGGTAAATGGTGGGTAGCAATACAATCTACCAATCCATTTTCAACCGCTTCTCTCATTGCAGCTCTATCATTCACCGTTCTCAGTGGAGGATTCAATTTCAAATTAGTATCGTAGCTCACCAAATCCTCATCAGCAAAGTACAAGTGATAGGGGGTAACGCTACAACTAATCTGTAAACCTTCTTGTTTTGCCTGTGCAATCAAGTCAATACTGGTCTTGGTAGATACCCCAGTAATATGCAGTTTTGAACCAGTATACCTTGCCAAATCAATATCTCTCTTGATAATGGTCTCTTCACTGATTGCTGGAATGCCTGGTAACCCCAACTGTGTAGAGATGATTCCCTCATTGATTAATCCACCCGCACCAATACTTTTATCAATGGGAATCTGAATGAGTACTCCGTCAAAAGCCTTTACATATTGCAAAGCTTTCAAAAACAGTCCCGCTGTTTGTACAGGAACCAATCCATCAGAAAAAGCAACAGCCCCGCTGTTCTTCATATCATACATCTCGGCCAAATCTTTACCCTCCAATTTCTTGGTTATGGCACCAATAGGGTGGATGCTCACCGGCAAACAAGCCGATTGCTGCACCACATAACTTACTTGACTTTTATTATCTACCACGGGCTCGGTATTGGGCATGCTAAACACACGAGTATAACCACCCGCAGCTGCTGCATTCGCTCCAGTTTCCAAAGTCTCTTTGTACTCAATACCCGGATCACAGAAATGGGAGAAAGGATCTACCCAACCACCACTCACCAACAAACCTTCACCAGCCACAATTTCTGCGTCCTGATGGTCAATTTTGTCTTCAATGCTGGAAATGATTCCGTCTTTAATGAGAATATCTTTTGTCTGGCCATTGAATGGCGAAGAGCTGTCTATTATTTTCGCTTGCCTAAGAAGAATTTGCATGCTGCTGCGATAAAATTTGGTGCAATATAACCTGAAAATTTCTTTTACCCCTATATTTGCAGCCCATTAATAAGGAAACTGCAATGATTTACCCCCAGTTATCAAAGCTCTAAACCCTTGATGGACAGTTCGGGACGTAGCGCAGCCCGGTAGCGCACACGTCTGGGGGGCGTGGGGTCGCAAGTTCAAATCTTGTCGTCCCGACCAATGAAACCGGAAACGGAAACCGCCGCCAGCGAAAGCTGGCGGTATTTTTTTGCGCAGACGTGTCCCGAATTCATTCGGGTAAACGGATGCGCAAAAAAATACAAACCGCGCAGGGCGCGGTGCGGTTTTTCTAATCTAGGTTTTATTGAGCTCCCCCCTTACAGCGATTCGCGAGCCCCGCGAGCAAATCTGGAGTTCTTACGAAAATTCCGATCAATTGCGAATGACCTCAAACGATTTCCCCATTCACAAACTTAAAACGACCCTTTACTAAATGGGTGTTTTTTATTAAAAACATCTGATTTAGTATTGTTTAATTGAATATTTAAGTCCAAAAAACTTACCATTTAATTTTTTTTCACATCTAATCCAATTTATATGAATTCCAGAATTACAATTATCATTCTAACTTGTCTTTTTTTAATGGGATGCAGTAAATCCTCAAACACAATGAATCCTCCAATAGCACCAACCAGTTTGGCTATTGTTAAAACAAATGGAAGCCAAGCCAATTATTACCAATTGGATTTAACTTGGTCTGATAATTCTAATGACGAAACAGGTTTTGTTATTGAAGAGAAATCAGAAAATAACGGATTTAGTTTGGGTTACAATGAGGTGATTACATTAAATGCTAATACAACATCTACCAGTTTGGTCTTCCAGATTTTAAAAACTGAAAAAGCTTATTTCAGAGTATATGCAGTAAGCAAAACAAATGGAAAGTCTGCTTATAGTAATGAGTTTTTGGTGACTCAATAGAGTAAGTATTTTTGTGATTTTCATAATTCAATTAGGTTGGATTTCAATATTGGATAAGTGAAACTGAGCCACTGAAATTAGCTCAGTTTTACTTCAAAGTATTCCTTAATTACTTTTAATCATTAAGCTATTATTATGTTTCCAAACTTTGACCTTATAAACTATTTTGGACCTGCTCTTTTAGTAGCATCATTTGTATTGTTGGTAATAAGAATTCTAAGTAATAAAAAAGATACTACTGAATTAAGTAAAGCAATTGATCATTTTAAAGCTACTTCAATATTATTTGGAGTTCTTATAATCATCCTATATCTATCACTTCCATCAATGCCAAGTTTGAAAACCTTTGGTTATCCAGAAGATATTGAAGTTATAAAAAGGGACAAAGACATTCTGAGACTCCTACAAGCATATAATAAAGCAATAGTAAGGACTACTGAAGTATTGCAATGGTTCTTGTTTCTTTTTGTTTGGTGGTTTTTAACTACTTTATTTGGTGTTGCTAAAGCATTCAAAACAATCAGGAAAAACACACTCGCACAACAATAGGCTTTCCGTAAATAGGGTTTTCTACAATGGCCTATCAACTTTTGGAATTGCTAATCAACTTCGGTAGTTTGGCCTTAGTTAATCGTCTCTTTAGTGGCCAAGCTAGCTGCAAGATCACAGAATTCCCAACCTGCGCAAAACCTTAATTCTGTTGTGCTTGGCTCAGGCATTGAGCTCCTTTTAACAGCGGTTCGCGAGACCCGCGAGCAAATCTCATTTTGCTCAAAATATCAATCAATTGCGAATGATCTTATAAAAAAATTTACACTTTTTGTTATCATTCTGATTTTATTGATAACCTATTTCAGGACAAAACACTGGTGTTAGGGACAATTTGACTAGATTTTCAAAGTAATTCAAAGCAGATAAAAAAGATAATAAAATCTTCCGTATATTCAATTATCCCACTTTCTTGCCTAAGTAAATCCAATATTCAGTTCCTAAAACATGCCTATAAAAACCAGCTTTGTATGTTTGACTGAAACTAAGAGTAACTAAAAATGGATATTCTAGTGAATAAATGGACTATTTTTTTCAATGACTTTTAAATAACCCCTAAAATGATACAAGATGTTGTTAAAAGAAACAATGTAACTGTTCATGGCGAAGGCTCACAGGTTATATTGATGGCACCTGGTTATGGTTGCGACCAAAATATGTGGAGATTTATTATACCTGCGTTTAGTAGCAAGTATAAAATTGTACTTTTTGACCATGTAGGCACCGGAAAATCAGACATTTCGGCTTACGACTACAAAAAATACGCTTCATTGCAAGGCTATGCAGATGATATTATAGAAATTTGCGAAAGTCTTAATCTTAAAAATGTCATTTTAATGGGACATTCAGTAGCCGCGATGATGGGGCTATTGGCTACTAACAAAGCACCACACTTATTTGATACTTTGATTATGGTATGTCCATCACCACGTTATATAAATGATGAAACTTATCACGGTGGTTTTACAGAGGCGGATATTCATGAATTATTGGAATCTTTGGATAGCAATTATTTAGGTTGGTCAAGTGCCATTGCCCCCATAATTATGGGTAATGCTGATAAACCAGAGTTAAGCGAAGAATTAGCTAATAGTTTTTGTCAAAACAATCCTGAAATAGCAAAACATTTTGCAAATGTTACTTTTTTAGGAGATAATCGTAAGGATTTGTTAGAATCTACAACTAGAACGCTTATTTTACAATGTACTTCTGATGTAATTGCACCTGAAGCTGTGGGGAAATATGTAAATGAAAAGTTGAAAAATAGCACAATTTATTTTATGGAAGCTACAGGACATTGCCCACACATGAGTGCACCAAAAGAAACGGTGGAATTGGTGACTAAATTTTTAGCAACTAATTAGAAGATGAAATCTAATTTTTTTTGAAATAACAGACTTTCCAAGAGCTATTAATTTTTGGAAAATTATTATCAGTTACCAATACAATACTGTAAATGACAGAAATTCCAGAGTTTAATTTTGCAGAAGTTGATTTTACAGCAGCTAACTTAGCCAAATTTGAACTGTTAAAATCAGAAGAGGTAGGAGTATTAAATAAATTTGCTGAGCTTTTAAATAATATTGTTGCTACAAAACTTGCAAAACTAGGTCAAGAGAAAGACGAATATTATGGCAAACAATTAGCATCAAAAGAATTAGAATCAGACATATTTTATAAACATTTTCCTTGTGGTTATTTTTCAACTGACAGGAATGGAATTATTAACAAAATCAATGATACTTTATTAGGTTGGCTAGGGTATGCAAAAGAAGACATTGTAGGGAAAGTTGCTTGGCAGAGTTTGTTGAGTGTGGGTGGTAAAATGTACTTTGAAACACATTATTCTCCTTTATTACAGATGCAGGGTTTTGTTCAAGAGATCAGTTTTGAAATGGTTAAGAAAGATAAAACTCGTCTACCTATCTTAATCAACACTAAACAAATAAGAGATGAAAATGGGAAAGTGCAGATAAATTATTCTACAGTTTTTGATGTGAGTCAACGCAAATCTTATGAAAAAGAGTTGCTCATAGCAAAAAGAAATGTTGAAAAGCAAAATCAATTAATTGAATATACTTTTAACACTGCTTCCGTGCCGATTTATTACATTTTAGAAGATGCTAGCTTCTATAATTTTAACGACATTGGAGCAGAAAATTTGGGTTATACAAGGGAAGAATTGTTTAAATTAAAACTTTATGATTTAGATAAAGATCATGACGAAAAAAAGTTAGCCGGTTTATGGGCTAAATTGAAAGAAGAGAAAAAAATAACCATAGAAACTCAACAAAAAAAGAAGGATGGTACCCTTATAGACGTAATTGTTACAGCTAATTATGTAAAATTTGGCGACTTAGAATTGAGCTGTAGCTTTATTTTGGACGTTACCGAAAAAAAGAAAATAGCTGAAGAACTACTGCTGATGGACTTTGCATTTAAAAGATCAGCCACGCCTATTTTGTTACTGTTGCCAACTGGTGAATTTTATAGTTTTAATGATTCTCTGCTCAATTTATTAGGTTATAGCAGAGAGGAATTTAGCTATTTGAATTTGCTGGATATTGCAACAGAAATGAATGAAGAAAGTTGCATTAGACAATGGGATGAAATAAGAGAAAAGAAAAATGTGGTATTTAACTGTCATTTTGAAAGGAAGGATGGTATTCTATTGGATGTAGAAGTAAACAGCAACTTGATTACCTACAATAAATACGAAGTAAACTTTTTATATATTAAAGATGTAACAGAAAAGTTGAAGGCAGATGCAGATTTGAAACATAGTAACCAACGTTATGAATATGCTACACTAGCTACTTCAGATGTTATTTGGGAAGCAGATCTTTTGAAAAAGGAGATATTTATCAGTAAAAACTTCACCACCATTTTTGGACATCCAGTAAGCGATGGGTGGGTTCCAATGGAAAATAATATTTGGAGGCAAAATATTCATCCGGATGAAATTGACAATGTTTTAAAAAGCCAATATGAAGCTTTAAATGATGAAACCAACATTAATAATTGGACAGGGGAATACCGATTAAGAAAGTCAGATGGAACCTATGCAAAAGTATCAGATAGAACTTTTGGAATAAGAAATGAACAAGGTAGAATAGTTAAAGTTGTTGGCTCAATGCAGGATATTACCCAAAGAAAAGATGAGGAAGAGAGATTACGACTAATGGAATCGGTGATATTAAACACTAATGATTCTGTTTTAATTACCGAAGCAGAGCCAATTAGTGAGCCTGGGCCAAGAATTTTATTTGCAAACAATGCATTTACAAAAATGACTGGCTATAGCCAAGAAGAATTAATTGGAAAGACCCCTAGGATATTGCAAAATGAATATACCGACAGAAAAGAATTAGATAAGCTTAGGAAAGCCCTAGAAAATTGGGAATCAATCGAAGTTACGTTGTTAAACACCAAGAAGAATGGAGAATTATTTTGGGTTAATTTTCATATTACACCTGTTGCCAATGATAAAGGATGGTTTACCCATTGGATATCAATTGAACGAGATGTAACAAAAGAAAAGAAAGAAGAAGAAAGGTTAAGGCTTATGGAATCGGTTATATTAAACACGAACGATTCGGTCATAGTAACAGAAGCAAATTCAATTAATGAACGAGACCATTCAATAGTTTTTGTAAATGATGCTTTTTGTAAAGTTACTGGATATAGTAAGGAAGAAATAATTGGGAAAGATCCTAGAATACTGCAATGTGAAGAAACGGACAGAAAGGAGTTGGATAAGTTTAAAGAGAAAATGGGGAAATGGGAAAATGCAGAGATGACAATTATTAATCAGAAAAAAAATGGAGATAAGTTTTGGTCTAATGTTGTAGCAACACCATTAGCAAATGAAAATGGATGGTTTACTCATTGGATTGGGGTTCAGCGTGATGTAACCAAAGAAATAGAAGCTGCTTTTGAAAAAGAAAAGTTACTAAAGGAATTGGTTGAAAATAACCTTGAGTTGAAACAGTTTAGTTACATAACGTCCCATAATTTGAGGGCGCCATTAACTAATCTTGTTGCTATTTGCAATATTATTAAAATAGACAATAATGTAGATCCATTTACAAGGAATCTTATAGAAGCTTTTAAAACATCTACCTATACTTTAAATGACACTTTAAACGATTTAATTGAGATATTGATTATTAAAGAGAATAGAAGTATACATAAAGATCAATTAACATTTGAAGAATTATTTAATAAAACAACTGATTCACTTTCAATATCGCTACAACAGCAAAAGGTAATTATACATGCTGATTTTTCTGCTGCCCCTTCCGTAATTTTTGTCAATGAATATTTGGAAAGTATATTTTTAAATCTTTTAACCAACTCTATAAAGTATCGTCATCTAGATAGAGACCTTATCATTACTATAAAAACAAAAAGAGAATCTAATGGGGATACAAAACTTACTTTTGCTGACAATGGAATTGGAATAAATATGGCCTTTGCAAAAGATAAAATATTTGGTTTGTATAAACGGTTTCATAACAATGCAGATAGCAAAGGAGTTGGTCTATACTTGATACATTCACAAATAACAACGCTTGGTTGTAAGATAGAGGTAGAAAGCGAAGTGAATATTGGTACTACTTTTACAATAACTTTTAAATAATTAATTATTATTAATACAGTTTTATCCATATTTGATTATGAAAACTCCATGATTCTTATAATCCAAATTGATACTGTAATCCTTGTAACCACCTATATAAAATAAATCAATAGTAAGGATTAGTAAGACAACTAAATATCCAGACTGCACAAAGCCTTTGACGTTGCTTTCAAAAAATCGTTAATTCTTATGAAATTTCTTTACCAAATTTTAATCATTACCCTGATTGCTAATTCATTATTTGCACAATCTGACAATTATAAAATTGCAATAAATAATTTTCAAGAGAACTATAACGCTGAAAAATATGATTCAATCTTTAATAATTTTTCTCCTGAAATGAAAAATGCATTGCCTCTTGAAAAGGCAAATCAATATTTTAAGAACTTAAAAAATCAATATGGAAAAATAGTAACCAAAGAATTTATCAGCTATCAGCAAGGAACATATGCCAAGTATAAAACTGAATTCGAAACCGCTATTTTAGCCCTTAACATATCTCTTGACAATCAAAATAAAATCAATGGATTTTTAGTAGCCTCATACGAAGAACCCAAAAAGATAGATAATAAGACGGTAAATGCCCTTTACAATTACCCAAAAGATATTGCTGAAATTATCTTTTCAAAATCCAAAGATTTCCCAAATAACGCTCAACTTTCTATTGCAATAATTAAAGATGGTAAGACAAATAATTATGGAATCATAAAAGTAAACGACACCATAAAACCTGCAGAAAATCAAAACAAAGTTTTTGAAATTGGCTCAATCACAAAAGTATTCACCTCCACAGTTTTGGCATCCCTTGTTGTAGATAAAAAACTAAAATTGACAGACAAGATCAATGCTTATTATCCTTTTCCTTTCAAAGACAATGTGGAATTAAGTTTCTTAAACTTGGCTAATCATACTTCAGGATTACCAAGATTACCGAGAAATTTAGATTTATCAAATGGGACCAATCCGTATAAAAATTATGGGGAAAAGGAAATTGAAACATATCTCAAAGATTTGTTGAAACTTGAAAACGAGCCATCGAAAACATTTTTATATTCAAATTTAGGAGCAGGCCTTTTAGGTTATACTCTTGGGTTGACTCAAAAATCCAGTTTCCAAGATTTATTACAAAAGAAAATTTTTAATAAATACAAAATGACTAGTTCATTTACAAGTTCTCAAGGTTTAGACAACAGACTTGTAAAAGGATTGAACCTAAAAGGGGAAACTGTTTCTAATTGGGATTTCGACGTTTTGTTTGGTGGTGGAGGAATATTGTCTACAACAGAAGATATGGTGAAATTTGCAAATGCTCAATTCAATCCTAAAAATAAAGAGCTTGAATTAACAAGAATTCCAACTTTCAAAATCAAAGAAGGTATGGGAATTGGTTTAGCTTGGCATATAATAACATCTAAAAATGGCAAAGAGCTATATTGGCACAACGGGGGAACAGGAGGGTACTCTTCATCTATGGCTGTAAATATTGAAGACAAAACAGCTGTAATTATTTTAGCTAATGTTTCCAATATTAATGACAAAATTGATGAAATGTGTTTTGAATTAATAAAAATTAACTGAGAAGAATAAAGGCAGTTAACATTGGTTTAAATAAATAGGAAATTTCTAATAAATCCCATCGCCCCAGGCAAAATTACCCTACCTCCATCTTATACCCAATCCCCCTCACCACCACAATCTTCACCCTTTCATCCATCTCCAATTTCTTCCTCAATTTCGATATAAACATATCCAAACTACGCCCAACAATCACTCCCTCATCTTCCCAAATCTCTTTCTGAATCCTATTCCGCTCAATCACCACATTAGGGCTCTCCGCAAAAATTCGCAGCACCTTAGATTCTGTAGCCGTTAAATCAACAGACAGTTCCTTCATCACCAATCTTCTCAGTTTAGCATCAAATAAAATCCCACCCAACTGAAACTGATCAACATCATGAATCACCTGATCCTCCTTTTTAGGCTTAGCCGTTTTAAAAAACAGTAGACCAATAAAAGCCAAAATAGGCAGACTACCCAGCAGGTATCCACTCTTAGAACTGATCAAAGAATCTTTAAATTGAATACTAATTACATAACAAGCTTTGGGAAGCCTTCTCCCTTTACAGGATACAATGGTTTCCTTTTCTTTATTGGAAATGGCATATCCATAAGCCACTTTCTGGGTTCCACAGTTCAGTACATTCACCACATAATCAGGCACTCCAGCATTCTTACCCAATAAACGAAAAGTAGTATTCACCAAAGAATCCGGCAAAAAACCAAACTCTCGCTCAAAACTTACTTGAAATTCATTGTCCGATATTTTATTCACAGGCAGCACCCTAGAAACACTATCGCCCGATTGTAAGAGCAGTTCATGCCCAACTTTACGAATCAAAATCTCCCTTCTGGCTATTTCAAAATCGTCAGTACCGGTAAAGCTAAACGCCAAACAAATACCAGCAACCAATAGCAGGGCAACTGATCCAAACAGGTATTTACCATTACTAAATAGCTTATTATGACGTTGAGACATAGTTTTTACACAATATTTACAAAGTTGACAGTTTTATTTACAATACAAATTCCCTTTGATGAAAGGTACCGAACTACTTTAGCCAAGTCAATTTTTAAAGGATAAAAATCTAACCATGAATTACAAAAACCTACTTGCGCTAATCTTAATCCCTGTTTTGTATGTTTCCTGTAAAGAAAAGCAAAGCACGGTTACCCTGACTCCGGAAATTATCCAACCCGCTGCCAAAAACCTAGTTACTGCCTACGGCCCAACCAGAATGGTACGCAGCGTAAAGCAAGCCAAAAACGGAGACATCTTAATTGCTTCTTACACAGGCCTATGGCGATATGATGGCAAAATGTTCACCAATATCACCACCGCCATTGCCGTTCCCAGCATTTGGGATGTATTGGAAGACAAGAAGGGAAATCTCTGGATTGGCACCAAGGATTCAGGGCTTTATTATTATGATGGCAAATCATTCCTTCATTATACCACCAGGCAGGGACTTCCTAGTAATATGGCGCTTCAATTATTTGAAGATAGGGCAGGGAATATTTGGACAAATGCAGGAGGCGCCACCCGTTTTGACGGAAAATCCTTTAAAACCTATACCACCAAAGACGGGCTTCCCGATAATGCTGTAAATACATTCATGGAAGATAAAGACGGTAAAATATGGATAGGCACTAGGGGAGATGCTTGTTATTTTGATGGCAAAACCTTTACTGTTTTCAAAAACAAAGAGGGCAAACCATTTCACAATGTCTGGTCAATAGTAGAAGATCAAAAAGGTACTATTTGGTTTGGTGCAGAAATCATCAAAGAAATTAAAAACAGTACCTATTATATGGATGGAGCTCCTGGCCTATGGCGATATGATGGGACTAACTATACCAAGGTATCGGAAATGAGCGCATCAGCTATTATGCAAGACAAGCAAGGAAATATTTGGACTACCGGTGCTGAAAAGAATATTGGAATGAGCGCTTGGAAACTGTTGCGTTATGATCAAAGCACATTAAACAATGAAAATCCCGCAGTAACTGAAATAGCATCCATAGATAAAATGCTTTGCAGAATTATTGAAGCTACTGACGGCAGCATTTGGTTTGGATCTATCAACGGAGTTTACCGGTTTGATGGAAAAGACCTCACAAACTTTCAAGGAAAAGAAGATCAGGTTTACCATATTGATCAAAAGGAAAGCCGGATTACCTGGAAGGGCTCTATGAAAATTTCCGCAGCAGAAAAGCATGTAGGTTATGTATCTATCTCAAAAGGAGAGCTTTGGTTAGAAAATAATCGCTTAGTTGGTGGATCTACTACTATTGACATGAACGCTATGGAATTTGCAGATAAGAATGATAAAAATACCCCCATTCAACACTTACAATCTGCTGATTATTTTGATGTAAAAAGATTTCCATTTGCTACCATTGAAATTTCCCAAGTAGATTCATTAACTGATAAAACAGTTCAAATTACCGGTTACTTAACCATTAAAACGGTTTCACGATTGGTTAGTTTTCCAGCAACCATTGAAGTTAAAAATGGAATATTGAACGCCAATGCTAAACTCACTATTGATAGAACCAATTGGGGGATCAATTTTCAATCTGGAAAGTTTTATAAAAAAATGGCGGATCAAATTGTTTCTGATGAGATTGATTTTGAAATTAAAATAGTGGGTAAGAAATAAGCTTGAGAAACTGATTTTGAGTAAATTGAATTTTCAAAGAAATTCAAATCACCCACATGAAGTCTCTCAAATCTTTACTGCCTTTCACTTTAGTTTGCTTAAGTCTATTGATGATCAATGATTCAATAGCCCAATCTTCCAAATCCAATGGCGCTCAAACCTTTGAAAAATACATAGATGCTAATCAAGACGCCCATTTAAAAGAATTTTTAGAACTGATTTCCATACCCAGTATTTCATCCATTCCAGCCAACAAACCAGATGTTCAAAGAGCAGCGGTATGGATAGTGAACAAACTAAAATCCATTGGCATCAGTAATGCCCAAGTAATACCAACGGCTGGTCAACCAGCTGTATTTGGTTCCTGGGAAAATGCTCCTGGTAAACCCACTGTGCTTATTTATGCGCATTACGATGTACAACCCGTTAAGGAATCAGAATGGATAATCCCTCCATTTGCCCCACAAATCAAAGACGGAAAAATATTTGGACGTGGAGCCAGTGATGATAAATCCGGTGTGATGATGAGCATTTGGGCAGTAGAAGCCATGCTCAAAACAAATGGCAAACTACCCGTAAATGTCAAGTTTATTTTTGAAGGTGAAGAAGAAGCTGGTAGCCCCAATTTTAAAAATATGGCCATGGCCAACAAGGCATTATTGAAAGCCGATTTTGGGCTAAATGCAGATGGCGGACAGTATGATGAAAATACCCCTGAAATCTTAATGAGTTTAAGAGGAACGGCTGCCATGGAATTTTCAATTAAAACTGCGGATATAGACGCGCATTCCGGACAATTTGGTGGTAAGACACTTAATTCAGCTTTAATCATGTCTCAAATTATTTCCTCTTTTTATACCAAGGAAGGTAATGTAGCAGTAGCCGGATTTTATGATAAAGTAATACCACCAACGACAAAGGAAAAAGCCATGATGCAAAAAGTACCTTATAACAAAGAAGAGGATAGAAAGATCTTGGGCTCTACAGCTGAAACAGGAGACACTTCTTATTCTGCTTTAGAGCGTATTTGGTATAGGCCTACATTGGAAATCATTGGCATGCAAAGTGGTTATACTGCGGCGGAAGGACACTCCAACATCATTCCAGGTAACGCCATGGCTAGGATTACTTGTAGACTGGTGAATAATCAAGATCCAGCAGAGATTCAAGATTTGATTGTAAAACACGTTAATAGTCATTTACCTACTGGCGCTACGGCTAGTTTTAAATTTACCAGGGGCAAAGGTGGCGCTAGTCCCATGAAATTTCCATCTGATACCAAAGAGTACAAATATGTAGCGGATGTATTAGAGAAAGTATATGGCAGACAACCTATTCAAGTTGGAACTGGCGGTAGCATTGGCTCTTTGATATCTATCAAAGACATTTTGGGAATCTATATGTATTCAATGGGCTTGGAACAATCAGACGAAAAATGGCATGCATCCAATGAATTCTTTAAAGTTTCCAGTGTGCGTAAAGGGCAAATCTTGTATTGCAATTACTTTGAGCATTTAGCGGAGGAAGAGGGTAAGTTGAAAAAGTAGTTTCCAAATAGTACAACCCTTTTTTATTCATAACCTTCTTATTAGTTCAAATATGTTATTCCCATATGAAATTCAAACTCTTCATAATTTTTATTTCAATCTATAACGTTAGTATTTCCCAAGTACCAGACTTATCCAATTGGAAGCTAGACAGTCTCCCAAATACAGAAAATAGGATACATAAAGTTCATATGACTGGTCCTCAATGGAGATTTTTGAAATCAAGAGACAACTGGAAAATTGTTAAAAATGAATATAATTTTGATAGGGGTGATAGTTTACCATTAAAAACCGGATACCTAGAAAATAATCTTAAAATCAAATCATGGTATCGATATGTAAAAAAAATACCGGATGGATATTTAATAGGAGTTAGATTCTTTGAAGCATATGGTTTATACTTTGTCAGTGATGATGGACTTAGTGGTTATAAAATGCCAGGTCCTTTAATGATTCATCAAATTTTTGAATACAATGGAAAGTACTATGCTTTAGATGGAAATCCCCAAGCACATGAATTATCACAAAAAGGACAAATTCTTGAAATTTATAAAAAGGGCAATGTTTGGACATACAAAACAGTTATAAAAATGACAGATGCACCAGAATTGTTGACTGATTATAAAAATGAAAAATTAATTATCACTGCAAATTCAATATTGAAATTTGGAAAAGATTTGAAACCAAAAGAACTTTTAAAATCACCATTTTTCTTTGGCATCCTTGGTCCATTTTCCATGTTAGTAAACAATGATGACTTGTATATTGCTATGCAAGGCGGGGTATTGAAAATAAAAACCTTTGATACAAAACCATCTTATGAATGGTGGGTGCCTAAATAGATATAGAATTGTAAGCATCGGCCCCGCCAAAATTACCCACTCACCACAACCATCAACCCTTTATAAACTCAAGCCTATCAATTTCAGCATGAACCGCTAATTTCATGTCAAATACAAAAAATGCCCCAAAAATTAACCACCGCACGCTTAACAGGAATCTGGTATCTAATTCTAGCCATTTCTGGAATGCTAGGATTCTTAATTTTTCAACCAAAAATATTCATACCCAATAACACTGAACAGACCATAACCAATTTAATCAATCTTGAATCTACAGCTAGAATTAGATTGATACTAGAATTTGTTATTATCATCTCACAAGCACTTTCAGCTATTTGGTTTTACAAACTATTCAAACCAATCAATGAATGGGGTGCATTCACACTGGCTATTTGGGGAACCATGAATGCAGCAATTATTCTAATCAGTGCAATTGCTATGTCTTCCGCCATTGATATAGCTAATGCTGTAAATATCTCTTTGCAAGGGAAAACTGACATGATTCAGTTATTAAGTCAAATCATGGACAATGCTTGGGGAGTGGGAAGTCTATTCTTTGGCCTTTGGCTATTACCTATGGGTTATATCATTGTATCTTCTAAAAGAATGCCTGTTTGGCTTGGAAGAACTTTAATCATTGGGGGAACTGGCTATATCATTAGCGCCTTTTTGGACTATCTTGGAATGAAACATCCTTTATTTGATTTATTGGTAATTCCAGCAACAATAGGAGAATTTTGGATCATTGGTTATTTATTGATTTACGGATTACGCCCTCAAATTGATAAATAACCAGTTTGAAACTTAATATACCCATATTTGAAAATTTGAATATGATAAACTATATTTAATTTATATAGTGCCTTAAAATAAATCACTCTATGGAAGCAACTACCTCTAAACAATTGGTTATTGACAAATTACTTTCCCTTAACACAAAAGTAGATAAGGCATTAACCCTTGATTCATTAACTGGTAATTTAGAGATTACAAAATCAAAAGTCCAAGACAGTTTAGACCAAGTAAGTAAGCATAAAAAATTTTATGAGATTGGAACATATATTCTTTTGTCTATAGTATTAGTTGTTTCATTTATCAAAGCTTTAGGAATTAGTGAATTCCCAGATTTAAATAAAGGTGGACTTGTAATATTATCTACTGCAACATTCTCTCTAAAAACATTTGAAATAAAGAAGAAAATTGAAATTCATAAAATGCGAATCATGCTTCTTGAGATTTTAGAAAGTTTCAATAAATAGATATCGCCCATGCCCATCCCTGATTCAAATCAAACCTATCCACTTCCTAATTACAACCGTCTCTGTTTCCTCAAGAACATTATCAAAAACCCAAACATTGAAGTAGGAGACTATACTTACTATGACGATTTTGAGAACGTAGAGAACTTTGAGAAAAACGTCAAATACCATTTTGATTTTATAGGTGACAAGCTCATTATAGGAAAGTTCTGTATGATTGCTTCCAATGTCACTTTTATCATGAATGGGGCCAATCATCTAACAGACGCCATTACCAGCTATCCCTTTGCCATTTTTGGCCAGGACTGGGCAAATGCAATGGACAATAAAACCTATCCACAAAAGGGAGACATAGTTATAGGTAATGATGTTTGGATTGGATACAATGCAACTATTCTAGCGGGAGTAACCATTGGTCATGGAGCTATTATAGCCGCCAATGCCACTGTAACAAAAGATATTGAACCCTACAGCATAGTAGGAGGGAACCCTGCCCAATTAATCAGAAAGCGATTTCCTGATCAGACCATCGCGAAGCTATTAGAACTTACTTGGTGGGATTGGGATTTAGATAAGATTACCAGAAATGTGCAGCATTTAACTGGGAATAATTTTAATCAGATTGTTTAAAGAAATAAGATAGATATCTTTCGATTGTTAAGCAGATTTTATGCATAAAATCTCAAAGGAAATTCCAATCATTATTTTACCTAATTTCAAAAATCTTGACCCCTAAACAAGAAGATCAAATGAAATTAGCCTCACTAAAGTTTATAATTTTATTTACCCTAATCACCAATCTAACATCTCAAGCCCAACCAAAGGACAAGTCCGTTTATATTAAGGACAATAAGGCAATCTTTGAAACGCCAGCAGCTTATGAACTAATTCATATTGCTTTTGCTTTGACTGATACTAGCAACAATAGCTATTACTATTATAGTGCCAATGATACCTCCCAAGCATATTATCACGATGTTATCAAATATTTCTCGCCCTATAAGAATCATCCCCTTATCCAAAAAATAACCAAGCAGTTTAAAAAAAGCTATACTCGATATATCTATAACCTTTTAAAGGGTTATAATTCAAGCCTTATAGAAAATGAAATCAGTAAAGACAAACGCTTTCCTTTTGTTCATGGCCTCATGTATAGCTTTTCAAGCGTGAGCAGGTCAGACATGGAAGACTTTGCAAAAGCTTCTAACTTTCAAGCCTTTTACAATAACCATCAGACATTTTACCAACAAGTTTTAGAAGACGCAAAGACCAAATTAAATGTGCCGCAGATTCAAAGCTGGTTAGAAACAGAATTTACAGCTAAATATGACAAATTTAATCTTGTGATTAGCCCATTAATGCACGCAACCCATTTTACCAGACACTTTTCATTTAAAGGGCAAAAAACTTCCATTATGTGGGTTTCTGATGGAATGGATTATAACCCTAAATTATATACCCCTTCACAAATTGCAGGTTTATACACAGGTATCGTATTTACAGAAATTGACCATAATTACGTTAATCCAGTTAGTGACAAATACAAAAAAGAGATTAATCAAATCATGGGAGATGAGCATAGAGCAAAATGGATTAAAGCCAATGGCGATGGTAAATATTATGGTACTGGCTATAAAGTATTTAATGAATACATGACCCACGCGGTTTATCTAATTTATACCAATAATTATTATTCCTCCAATGATCAAGCTGTGATTGAAAATGCTAGAATTAAGATGATGGAGCAATCTAGAAAATATTATCGCTTTGGCGATTTTTACAGACAACTAAAAGCTGCCTACGCTTCTAAACAATCAGGAGAAACCATCAAGGATCTATACCCAGTCATGTTGAATTGGGTAAAGAATCAGAATTAATTTTTGTAGATGTAACTAAAGAGATGCAGCTTTAAAAGGCAAATGGTCTGATAGTAATTAATTAGTATAAGACAAACTATAATAGGTTTAAAAACATCCTCTTTCAATTATTAAATTTTATTCAAAAGTTTAAATTGAATTTGAAAACCTAAATTTACTTAACAAAAAGAAAATACATTGCGTGCTTGTCAAAACAATAATTTTGTGAATATTAATCTAAAGTGAACTCAAATTCAGAAATAATATTACAAAAACAACTGATAGAAGGCAATGTTGAAGCCTTTGAGATTTATTATTTACGCTATCATCAGGCAGTATTCAAGAACATTAGAAAATTAATTGCTGATCAACAAGAATCTGAAGATATTTTGCAAGAGGTTTTTATAACCCTTTGGCAGAAAAAGCATCAATTAACAATTGAACATTCAATAGCTGGATGGCTTTTTTCTACAAGTTATTTTAAAAGCCTAGAACAACTGAAAAAACGAGTAAGATCAAATATTCAAGAGCTTACTAAAGCTCATGCTGAATTGCATTTTGAATCATTTGAAAACATTAATATAGAATTTGATTATACCGAAAAAGTAAAGAAACTTAGTCTAGCCATTGAACAACTTCCACCACAGAAAAAAATAGCGTTCACTCTTAGCAAGTTAGAAGGTAAATCTTATGAAGAAGTAGCAACTACACTCAATATTTCAGTTGATACAGCAAGAGAATATGTTAAAGCAGCTTCAAAATTACTTCGTCAATCTATTTCTTCCAATCAATTAGCAACCAATACTTTAGCAATTGTTGCTTTTGCTATTTTTTTTGAGAATTGACACTTCTTGTTACGTTAACAAAATTTTAACATTGTTAGACACCCCCATTTCTAGCATTTTATTCATTTAATAATAGTAATGAATCAATTATTCAATTTAATAGAGAAATTTAAAACCGGTAATGCTTCTCTAGAAGAACAGCAGATTTTAATAGAACTACTTTCTTCCAATGAGTTAGAGTTAAAAAAACTGATGGAAAATGAATTTTACAATAATATTAAAATTGATACTCTTGAATTATCTGAGGTGAAATCAGAAGCTATCCTAAAGAAAATATTAGTTCATACTGAAATAGTAAAAGAACTAGATTCCACAAGATCAAATGTTATTAAAACATCTTTTAATTGGGTGAAATGGATTGCTGCAGCTTCCATTATTGTAATCATAGCTATTGGCACGGTTTATTTCAACAAATCTGATGAACAAATAAACTCAACAGTTATAGTAAAATCTATACAACCCAGCTTAAAAGAAATGTCAAATAACAGCAAAAATGCAATTGCTTTTAATTTGCCAGATGGATCAACAGTAACCCTTTCTCCAAATAGTTCTATTTCATACTATCAACCTTTTACAAACAATAGAAATATAAATTTAAATGGGGAGGCCATTTTTAAAGTAGCTAAAAATCCATCTAAACCATTCTCTGTATTAGCAAACAATATCATAACTACAGCTTTAGGAACTATTTTTAAAGTTTCTGGTTCAACCCAAACAGTAAAAGTGGAATTATTGGAAGGACGAGTTGTAGTAAGACCTGAAAATATTTCATTTGTTATGAATGATACTTATTTGAAACCAGGTGAACAATTATCTATCAACAAAAAAATGGGGACATATGCAATTTCTAACAAATTGAAAAATTCCAAAAACATATCCCATGATAATGTTGAGCCAAAAACAAATAATCTAACCTTTAATAAATCACCATTAAACGAAGTGATATCAAATATTGGAAATCAATTCAATGTATTGATTCAGTATAATAAATCCGATGTTCAAAAATTGTCATTTACAGGAACATTTACATCATCTGATTCATTACAAACTATTCTTTCAATTATATGCAATACAAATGATTTAGTGTATAAACTAGATAAGGGTATCGTCATTATCAGCAAGCAATAATAATTATTTAAACAGGTATTAATAACGTCTAAAAAGGCGAAGGATAAACTATTGCCTTCCCATATTAAATAAAACAACACCATATGAGAAAAAAAAATAAAAGATGGCTGTGTTTAGCTATTCTTGGTCTTTTAAACTTGAGCGTATTTGCTCAGCAAACAGCATTAGTAAAAGGTTCAGTTCTTTCGGAAACAGGTGAACTATTAAATGGCGTTAGCATCATTATTAACCAAACTGGAAATGCTTTTAAACAAAATGCTACCACCAATGAGAAAGGTATATTTAATATTACCAACTTAAAAGCAGGAAGCAAATATAATTTTACATTTAGTTACCTAGGTTATCAAGATGCAACTGTTGCTAATTTTGAAGTAAATAGTGGTGAAAATAATTCTCTTTTAGTAAGACTCAAGCAATCTTCTTCTACTCTTGACCAAGTTGTTGTAATTGGTTATGGTACCAAACAAAAAAATGCCGTTACAGGTGCAATATCAACACTAAAGTCATCTGAATTTTCAAATAGGCCAGTAACACAAGCGTCCCAAATATTTTACGGTCTTGTGCCTGGCGTATTTGCCAATGCCAATACAGGTGAAGCAGGAAATGGTCAAACTACTTTTAGAGTAAGAGGAGTAGGAACATTAAATGATGCTAGTGCATTGGTATTAGTTGATGGTATTGAAGCACCCATTGATAATATTAGCCCCAATGATATAGAATCGGTATCTGTTCTTAAAGATGCTGCTGCGGCAGCTATTTATGGATCAAGAGCAGCAAATGGGGTAGTTTTGATTACAACTAAACGTGGCAAATTTAACGATAAAATAAAGGTAGATTATAATGGTTATTATGGTTCAACGGCACCAACTGTTTTACCCAAAATGGTAACTGATAATACTACTTATCTACAATTATATAGAGAAGCAGCAGCCAATACTAATGTTAGTTCTGCTGGAATAACTGATGCAGATATTGAAAGGTATAAAAACTTGCCATCAACAAATTGGTTTGATGTGATTTTTGACAAAAATGCACCTATTCAAGAACATACTATTGGATTAAGAGCTGGTAATGAAAATTTGTCTACTTATGTTTCCTTAGGCTATTTAAATCAATCTGGTATTATTAGAAAAACAGGTTTTGAACGATACAATACCAGAATTAACCTAGATGCAAGAATCAATAATCAAATTAAGGTTGGTACTTCTTTAGCATACAGTTATTCTAATGCAGCATTAGCTTCTAAACAAGGGGCTGAATATATACCTAATAGTACAGATGTAAATTCTTTGGAAGGCAAAGGAAGTTTGGCATTTGAGGCTGCATTAACGCAACATCCAATCAACCAAGTTTATGATTCACTTGGTAGATATGCTACACTGGAACAAAAACTTGGAATCCAGAGAAGCCGAAACAATGGACAAGCAATATTAGATAATGAAACATTGAGTCAAAAGGATAATAAGTTATTTGGGAATGCCTATTTGTCTTATGAACCTATTAAAAATTTGGTAATCAAAGCAACCATTGGAATTAATAATCAGCAAACAGGTTATTTAGACACTAGAAAACAATATCAAAATTATGACCCTGTTACCAAAAACTTAGTTTCTACGATAGTACCAGGTAGTTTATTAACTGATGTACAATATTTTTCACAAAATACAACTACTTTATTACAAGCATCTTATGAGAAAAAAATGGGTAAACATACCATTAGCGGTTTAATTGGTTATAACCAAGAGTCCTCTATTCTTAAAACAAATGCTACACTTCAAACAGGTTTTTCAAGTACAAGTTTAATTACTTTGGGTAATGGTGCAACAACTTTAGTTGCAAATACAACACAGGGTGAATGGGCTTTACGTTCAATTTTTGGTAGACTCAATTATGAATTTGCAGGAAAGTATTTGATTGAAGCCAATATTAGAAGAGATGGATCTTCTAGATTTGGATCTAATAATCGCTATGGAAATTTCCCTTCTTTTTCAGCTGGTTGGATTGTCTCAAATGAAATGTTTTGGAATAAAAAAATTGTCAATTTCCTAAAACTAAGAGCATCCTATGGCACTTTGGGCAATCAAAATACTGCTCTTTATCCATTTGCTTCACAAGTAGGTTTGTCAAGTAATTATGCATTAAATAATACCAATACTAGTGGAGGATCAATAAATGTGTTGGGTAATCCAGATTTAAAATGGGAAAGCACAACAACTACCGATATTGGTATCAATCTTCAATTATTCCAATCAAGATTAACATTTGAGGCTGATTATTTTATAAGAGACACAAAGGACATTTTAACTGCTATAAATAATCCTTTAACATTGGGAATTGCATCGCCCACTATAACAAATGCTGCTTCAGTTCAAAATAAAGGATGGGAAGTAAGTTCAAATTATAATTTTAAAGTAGGGAAAGTAAATCTAAGCATAGGGGGCAATTTTACCTATGTAGAAAATAAAGTGACTACTATTAATCCTTCTCTTGCACCTGAAGATGATAAAGTTGAACTAAATGCTACTAGTAGTATTTGGCTTATACGTAATCAGCCAATCAATGCCATATATGGGTATAAAGTGGAAGGTATATTTCAATCTACAGATGAAATCACAAAAGCACCAAGTCATAATTTGTTTGGAGCACCCAAACCTGGCGATTTCAGATTTCAAGACACTGATGGGGATGGTGTAATTACTAATAAAGACAGGGTTATATTGGGCAATAGACAACCAAAATTACTTTATGGGTTTAATTTTAAATTAAATGTCAAAGGATTTGATTTTAGTGCCTTATTACAAGGGGTAGGTACATTTAATACTTATCAATCAAGACAAGTTGGACCTTTTGCATTTGCTGGAATAAGAGAGTTTTGGCAAGATAGATGGACACCTACAAACCCTAGTACCACCATGCCAAGAATTTGGATTGATAGGAGTGGTTACAATGGAGCTACTATTGAAACCCTACCAGCTTCATTTTGGGTACAAGACTTATCCTATATGAGATTAAAGAATATACAGATTGGATATACTTTGCCAAAATCAGTTCTATCAAAATTGAAAATTGAAAATATTAGGGTTTATATAAATGCTCAAAACTTGTTCACGTTTACAAAATATAAAGACTTTGATCCTGAACGTTTATCTACTCAACAATATGTAACTAATTCTTTGCCTCAATTAAAGATAATAACAGGTGGCGTGAATGTTACATTTTAACCATTAAATCAAAATCAATGAAAACAAAATATATAATCTTCATCATTTGTATTCTGGCAATTTCAGCTTGTAACAAAGATTTTTTAGAAAAGCAACCTCAAGACACTTTACCACCAGAGACCTTTTACCAAAATGGCAATAACTTAAAAACTGCATTATTAGGAATCTATGATGCATTGCAAAATGATAATAATTTTGGTAAATTACCCGACTTAGATGGTATCAGTGACAATGGAGTTCATTTTAGATATGAAACTGAGCTGATTTCTTTTGCACAAGGAATTGCAAATGCTAATGTTACCCAAAAATTTGCATCCTACTATCAATCTGGATTTCAGTTGATTCAACGTGCGAACATTTTATTGGACAATATCAAAGCTCCAGGCACTATTTCACAGTCAGACAGGGATGCCATTGAAGCTGAAGCAAAAGCATTAAGGGCATTGGGATATAGTCGTTTGGTTTATTTATATGGTGATCTGCCTTTGATAAAAACATTTACACAACTCAATGATATTAAGAAAGTTTCAAGAAGTCCTCGTGCAGATGTGATCAATTTTATTTTAACTGAAATGAGAACGGCAGCGGATAAATTAAGCAACAAGCCATATAGTAATGAAAAAGGAAGATTAACAAAACAAGCGGTACTTGGTTTTAGAGCTAAAGTTTTATTGTATGAAGCCAGATTAGGAAAACGACCATATTCAGAAGCTTTAACTGCCATTAATGAAGCTATTTCAATTGCAGATGCAGCAGGATCTGGACTCTTTGTTTCATCTACTCCTACAAATGGACAAGCAAATTTTGAGGGTATTTTTGCAATGGCAAATATTGACAATAAGGAAATTTTGTTTGCCGTTAAAAATAATGATTTAGATAGAGGCGCCAATCTGTATAGTTTTTTTGGAGCTGGAGGTGGAAACCTAAGTGTGTCTGTTCATGGTAATTTGGTCAATGATTTCTATTGCATAGATGGACTTCCAATTACAACTTCACCTATATATAATAGTACTACACCATACAATAATAGAGACCCAAGGTTAAAAGCTAGTATTAGCACACCAGGTGATACTTATTCAACTGGAACACAACTATTGGCTTTTAATGGAAAAACAACAATTGGTGTATTACAAACTAATTTTGCTATAAAAAAGCTAACAACACTAAACGGGTTAGCCCAAAACCAAGGTCAGTTAGACATACCATTGCTCCGTTATGCAGATTTGTTATTAATGCTTGCAGAAGCAGAAAATGAAGTAAATGGACCAACTTTAGTTGCTTACAATGCAATCAATAAATTAAGAGTCAGAGCTGTAATAGCAAATTTGCCATTAGGACTTAGTAAAACAGATTTTAAAAATGAAGTAATTCATGAAAGAAGAATAGAATTTGCTTTTGAGGGTCAACGGTGGTTTGATTTGGTAACATTAGGAATAGCAAGTCAAAAAATCAATGCCATTGGAGAGTTAGGTAGAAAATTCACTTCTAATCAACAAGAATTATTTCCAATCCCACAAAGTGAAAGAAGTCTGAATCCTAGTCTGACGCAAAACACAGGCTATTAATATGAAAAAGCTATTTCTTCTTATACTATTTTGGAATTTTGCTCAATCAAGTAGAGCAACTTACATTTCAGTACGTCTTGTAAAAGCTCAATCCTCAAAGTGTTCTGAAAAGCCAAAACTGACATTTTTATCTAAACAAACTGTTTATACCATTGCTAGCAAGCAATGGTTTAATGGAGAGAGTAATAGGGAAATATTTTTTGAATTAGAAACTAATGATAAAAACATACCCATTGAAACAATCGAAATTGAAGCTATTGGGGTTTCTATCATTAGAGCTATTGTTGGAAGAACAGATGTGGTATTTACTAAAAAAGGTAACCGTTATCTTTTTTCTTTGGTAAAAGATAGTTCTAATGGCAGACATGTTCAATCGGCATACCAAAATCCCCAAGGTGGACCATTCATGTGGATCTACCATAACTGGGAAGAAAGGGTAAATGGTGAATATTTAAATATTCCATATCCTACAATTGCGCTGAAAGCTTCACTCAATTATGAAGTAGGCTGTCAAGAAATGCTCCGATTAATGGGTAATATGAATGGAATAAACCAAAGTTTTAATGGTGAATTTATATTGTTGAATTGCGAATCTTCAGCACCTAGGGCACATTTAGATTTCCCACCACACTGGCATTTGCAACATTGGCAACACGGACACGATAAAGAATATGGTTTAAGTTGGCGTGAAAAACAATATATCATACCCCATTATTATTTAGATAGTTTGGGTAAAATTATCCGTAATAAACAAAGTATTACTCAAAATTATAAACCAGTAAAGCAATCTAAAAGCGACTACTTAATTGGAGATACTTGTATTTGGAATGATGCAGAGGGCCATTTAATATTTAAGCAAATAATATTGGATGATGGGTTGCATTTTATTAATGGGAATAATGAAGATTGGTTATTGCAAATTGAAGATGGAAGTATTAATAATAGCGTATTGATTATTAAGAATAAAGAACTTGTAGCAAAAATAATGGTACAGGATGATGGAGAAAATGGAGAAACAAAAATTGAGATTTATTATTATGATAAAAATAAGGTGTCTTCTAATTGGAAACATATAATCAAATATGATCCATTTACAGGTATTGCCAAATAATCGATTTTCATCAAAAATGGCAGTTTTTTGTTGATGTTTGGGCTATCTTAATTGGTAGCCCTTTTATTTTGCTCATTTAATATTTGAATGAAAAGTCCTCTAAACCCCAAACTGCCTCAAATGATGGTCTACGTGTTTAAAATTGAGTAATCCAATCTGCTCCTTATTCATGGTGCCAAAAAACGGATGCGCAAATTGAGGCATTGGTCTATCCCTATTTTCTTGAATTTTACTAATCCAGGTAGCTTTCATCTGCTCCAGATCTTGTGCATTGCCCACTGCTGTTAATTCCTTTGCAGTAGGAGTACCCTTAGAAAATGGTTTGTCATTTTTCAAAACCATCTTTAATAAAGTACCACCCAACAATCTCCCAATCAACACCCTTTTTACTTGATTCTTACCCAAATACATGTCTTCACAAAGAATGCCATG
>CALRXZ020000033.1:0-30474 GCA_943372255.1 Chitinophaga pinensis | reverse complement strand
TTATATTGTTTTTTTTTAATGCTTTTTTTTGTTTCTGCGCAAGGGCAAGAATTTGGAGGAAATCCAAGCAGTATCAAATGGCGGCAGATTAATACCGATACGGTTAGAATTATTTATCCAATTGGAATGGATCAAAAAGCCCAAGAAGTAGCTGGCTGGATTCACAAATTGCAACAAAATAACAAATCCAGTTTGGGAGGTCAAACAAGAAAGATGAATATTGTGTTTCAAAATGAAAACACATTTTCCAATGCTTATGTAGCACTGGCTCCAAGGCGATCGGAATTTTATAATACGGCACCACAGGATCCTTTTACATTGGGTGCGATTGACTGGAATAAAACCCTATCCATTCATGAATACCGACACGTACAGCAATACAATAATTTTAATAAAGGGTTTTCAAAATTTGCTTCCATTATACTAGGCCAGCAGGGTCAAGCATTGGCAAATGCTGCTGCTATTCCAGACTGGTTTTTTGAAGGTGATGCTGTGTATAATGAAACCCTGTATTCCCAGCAGGGTAGGGGAAGGTTGCCCTTGTTTCAAGCAGCATATCAAAGTCTGTTCTTAGATCAAAAAAAAAACAATTATCAACAGTTACGTAATGGTTCCTATAGGTTCTATACGCCTAACCATTATCCTCTGGGTTACTTGTTGGTGGCATATGGTAGAAAAACTTATGGAAACGATCTTTGGCAAAAAGTAACTGCAGACGCAGCTTCTTACAAACCCTTTTTCTATCCCTTTCAACACGCCATTCAAAAACAAACGGGCAAACCATTTGGCCAGTTTTTTAAAGACGCTATGTCTTTTTACCAAACACAATGGCAAGCACAAAAAGATACAGCAGTTCAATGGTTCACCGGTTTAGAGAAAAACAATGTTACAGACTACTTATATCCTTATCCCACAGCATCTCAGGCAACCTTGGTATTGAAAAAGTCCTATAGACAAGCACCTGCTTTTTATTTATTACAACCTGATGGGAAAGAACAAAAAATTGCCAATAAAAACATCTCAGTAGATGATTATTATTCCTACAATAATGGAAAACTAATTTATGCGGCTTATCAACCCAATCCTAGATGGGGTAACCAAGACTATAACCAATTAGTGTTATTAGATATCGCCACAGGCAAGACAACTATTATAGCTGAAAAGACAAGGTATTTCTCTCCAGATATTGCGCATGATGCTAAAACCATTGCAGTCATTGAATCCAAGAAAACTGGAGAGTCTGTTTTGACCACATTGGATGAACAGGGAACCGCATTGGATCAATTTGAGCAAAAGGGTTGGGTATTAGCCAGTCCCAAATTTTCTAAAAATGACAATCATTTATTTTTTACAGCAAGAAAGCCAGATGGTCAAATGGCTTTACTCAAAAAAGCAAAAGCTGCTGATAATAATGTTGAATATTTAATTCCATTTTCAAATGCTTTGATTGGCTATTTATTGGTTCAAGGTGATGCTTTAAGTTTTACTAGAACGGCCAATGGAAGAGATGAAATTTGGACATTAAATGTTGCTGATAGTTTGCACCAACCATTTAGGCTTGCTTCTTTTCCAACTGGTCTCTATCAAGGGTATTTGAAAGGCCAGCAATTGGTTGCCTCTGCCTTCACTTCTAATGGATATAGACTTGGCTTATTTCAACCCAAATGGGAACTGGCCAATCTGCAGTCCAATGAATTAAAGGCGCTTCAGTTAGATGCCTTATATCCAAATGCTCTTTCAGGCAAGGAGCAAATGACTCAGGATAGTATGCGAGGTAGTAGTTTTCAGACCTCTAAATACCAGAAATCTTTCCAATTATTCAATTTCCATAGTTGGCGCCCCATGTATAGTGCACCAGAATATAGTTTCTCAATTTATGGAGAAAATGTCTTGAATACCTTTCAATCGCAACTGGCTTATACTTATAATGAGAACGAGGGGAGTCATAAATTGGGATTTGAAGGGGTATATGGTGGATCTTATTTGCAACCCATTCTTGGTTTGGGGCAGACCTGGTCAAGATCAGCATACCTAAACAAAGACACGGTTTTGAATTGGAATGAGACTGAAGCAAATATAGGTTTGAGACTCCCTTTGAATTTGAGTGGAGGCAACACTTTTAGAGCGCTTAGCATTCAAACCAGTTTTAACCTTGAACAAGTAAAATGGACAGGATTGGGGCAGAAATTGCTCAAGGATCAAGATTACCAGTCTTGGAATAGTCAGATCCGCTACCAGTCTCAGATTCAAAAAGGTAGGCAACAGATCTTTGCTCATTGGGGGCAAACGTTCTTGGCCGATTATAGAACCAATATCAATGGACACCAAGCCCAACAGCTATTGTTAAGTGGTAGTTTCTTTCTTCCTGGATTGGCCAATAACCATAGCTTGGTGTTAAGTGCAGCCTATCAAGCTAGGGATACCATGCAGCAATACTTGTTTAGTAATAATTTCCCTTTTTCTAGGGGATATGAAGCCATCAATTTTCCCAGAATGTGGAAATTTGGGGCCAATTATCATTTACCCATTTGCTATCCAGAATGGGGATTTGGAAACATGGTTTATTTTCTTCGGATCAGGTCTAATTTGTTTTTTGACCATACTATGGGCAAAAGTCTTAGAACGGGGGCCCAATTTCAATTCAATAGTGTAGGTACTGAACTCTATTTTGACACCAGATGGTGGAATCAGCAACCCATTAGTTTTGGTATTAGGTATACAAGACTACTTTCTGAAGAATTTAGAGCAGTTCCCCAACCCAATGTCTGGGAACTGGTACTTCCGGTTAGTCTGTTTTAGAAAATTGTCACCCCAAAACTGCCGTTAGTCCAAAAATGGAGGCGGATATTTGCCAAAAAAAGGCCATATTTGCACCGAATTTGGGAAATCCGAAGGGTTTTTCCACATTTTTGAGATTTTTTTCCACTTAATTTTCTTATTTCCGCTGCAAACTAATATCTTTGCAGCCCCAAAAATTGTATGTCGAAACAACCACTGATTAAACAAGATGGAGTAATTCTGGAAGCCTTGAGCAATGCTATGTTCAGGGTGAAATTGGAAAATGGCCACGAAATATTGGCTACCATCTCCGGAAAAATGAGGATGCACTATATCCGAATTTTACCTGGTGATAAAGTGGGGGTTGAGATGAGCCCTTATGATTTAAGTAGAGGAAGAATTATCTTCCGATACAAATAAGGCAGCAATCAGGGATAAAAAACATTCAGGTACCAATAAGCTAGCATTCAATCCTTAGGGAGGGGTTCTAGCAAAAGAAAAAAGCATTGTTATGAAAGTTAGAGCTTCTATCAAAAAGCGCAGTGTAGATTGTAAGATTGTGAAGCGTAAGGGCAAACTTTACGTAATTAACAAAAAGAACCCTCGTTACAAACAACGTCAGGGATAATCACTGGTACACTCAATTGGTGTGCCTGAATAAAACAGTATAAAACTTAAAATTAGAATATGGCTCGTATTGCCGGTATTGACTTACCAAAGAATAAAAGAGGAGAAATTGGTCTGACCTATATTTTCGGGATCGGAAAATCTACTGCTCAGTATATTCTTACTAAAGCTGGTATTGACTTCAATAAGAAAGTGAACCAGTGGAACGATGAAGAACAAGGTGCTATCCGTAATATCATCAACACTGAATTTAAAGTGGAAGGTGCTTTGCGTAGTGAAGTTTCCATGAGCATCAAACGCTTGTTGGATATTGCTTGCTACCGTGGTCTGCGTCACCGTAAGGGATTGCCAGTTCGTGGTCAACGTACCAAAACTAACAGCCGTACCAGAAAAGGTAAGCGTAAGACAGTTGCTGGTAAGAAGAAAGCCGCTAAGAAATAATTGATCGTAAGTCTAACCTTGCAAAAGGTTAGACTTACGCATTCATAAAATCCGTTGCAGCTTGGATCTTCCTATTGGAAAGGAGAGTGTAACGGTTCCCGAATCAGTTCGGGATTTTACATTTTAAACGCGTCCCTGTAAAAAGGGATACACCTCAAAAAACAACAATGGCCAAACCGCAAAAAGCGCAAAACAGCGCAAAAACCGCTGCCAAGAAAAGGGTAGTAAAGGTTGACGCAGCAGGAGAAGTTAGAATCTCTGCTACTTTTAACAACATCATCATCAGTTTTACCAACAAATCTGGCCAAGTTATTTCTTGGAGCAGTGCTGGTAAAATGGGCTTTAGAGGTTCTAAAAAGAACACTCCTTATGCAGCTCAAATGGCAGCAGCCGATGCAGCAAAAGTTGCTTCTGATGCTGGTCTGAAGCGTGTAGACGTATTTGTGAAAGGCCCAGGTGCTGGTCGCGAAAGTTCTATCCGTTCTATTTCTCAGTCAGGAATTGAAGTTACTTCTATCAAAGACGTAACTCCGCTACCACACAATGGTTGCCGTCCTCCCAAACAACGTAGGGTATAATGAGTTGGTAGGTCTACTACCAATGATTCATCATAACAGGGCCAGGTATCTATTTTAGATTTTTACGATACCAGGTCGTCATTAAAAAATCGCAAACAAAAACAAATGGCACGTTACACAGGTCCTAAGACCAAAATTTCCAGAATCTTTGGCGAACCCATCTTGGGAAATGCCAAGTGGTTGGGTAAGAACAGCAACCCTCCCGGTCAGCACGGTGCTGCCCGTAAGCGTAAAACCTTGGGTGAATACGCTTTGCAATTGCGTGAAAAGCAAAAAGCCAAATACACTTACGGTGTATTGGAGCGCCAGTTCCGTAAAACTTTTGAAGAAGCTCAGCGTCTTAAAGGTGTTACTGGTGAAAACTTGATCAAATTGTTGGAATCTCGTTTGGATAACACTGTTTTCCGTATGGGTCTTACTGCTAGCCGTCCTGAAGCTCGTCAATTGGTGAACCACAAGCACATTACCGTAAACGGTGAAGTGATGAACGTTCCTTCTTATACTTGCAAACCAGGTGATATCATTGCTTACAAACCTAAGAGCGCTGATAATTCTGCAGTAGTAAGCAAAAATCGCGGTAAGAATCCAAAGTTTGGCTGGATTGACTGGAATGAAAATGAAAAGAAAGGTACTTTCATTACAATGCCAGATCGTGAAAGCGTTCCTGAGAATATCAAGGAACAACTGATTGTCGAATTGTACTCTAAATAATAAAGGGACCTGGATTGAAAGATCCGGGGTTCTTTTTTCAAACATATTCCTTCTTTCTCTTGTGGGAAGAAGATTCATCAGTAAAAAACAAGTTCTAATATGGCCATATTAAGCTTTCAGAAGCCAGACAAAATCGTTTTACAAAAAGCAACAGATTTTGAAGGACAGTTTGAATTCCGTCCATTGGAACCAGGTTTCGGCCTGACCATCGGTAACGCCCTGCGCAGGGTATTGCTGAGTTCTTTGGAAGGTTTTGCCATTGTTGGTATCAAAATCGAAGGCGTGGACCACGAATTTGCAACCATCAAGGGTATCACAGAAGACGTTACCGAAGTGATCTTGAATTTGAAGCAAGTACGTTTCAAGAAAACAGTTGATCATGAAGTAGCTAATGAGAAAATTACCTTGTCTATCAAAGGCCGCACTGAATTCAATGCAGGTATGATTGGCGAAGGTTCTCAGAGCTTTCAGGTAATGAATCCTGAACTGGTGATTTGCACCATGGATAACACATCCAAATTGGAAATTGAATTAACCATTGCAAAAGGCCGTGGGTATATTCCAGCAGAAGAGAACAAGGTAAAGGATTCCGCTTTTGGATACATTGCCATTGACTCTATTCACACACCCATCAAGAACGTGAAATACGCTATTGAGAACTATCGTGTGGAACAAAGAACTGACTATGAGAAACTGATTTTAGACGTTGCTACAGATGGAACCATCCATCCTGAAGACGCGGTTAAACAAGCTTCTCGCATTCTGATTCAACACTTGATGATCATCACTGATGAGAACATCACTTTTGATAACAAAGAAGACAAGAAAGAAGATGTGGTTGACGAACACGTTTTGCAATTACGCAAAGTGTTGAAGACTCCATTAGAAGACTTGGATCTTTCTGTACGTGCCTTCAATTGCTTGAAAGCTGCTAAAATTAACAGCTTGAGCGAATTGGTACAATACGAGCAAGAAGACCTTATGAAATTCAGAAACTTTGGTCAAAAATCTCTTTCTGAGATTGAGCAGGTGTTAACTGAAAGAGGTTTAAGCTTTGGTATGGACTTGAACAAATTAGGATTGGATAACCTAGACAACTAAGATTTGCTTAGTTACTAGTCTAACCATCCCATTCATCACATCTTATATTCCTGACACGGTATAAGATATAAAAACAAATGTCATGCGTCACGGAGACAAAATCAACAACCTCGGCCGTAAAAAGGCACATAGGGTTGCGTTATTACAGAATCTGGCTAGCCAGTTGATCACACACAAACGTATTGTAACCACTTTGGCAAAAGCCAAGGCTTTACGTACTTACGTTGAACCATTGATCACTAAGACAAAGAAAAACGAAAGTGCTGCTCAAATCAGCCACAACCACCGTTTGGTGTTTGCAGAATTGCAAGACAAAACTGCTGTGAAAGAATTGTTCACAGTAATTGGTCCTAAAATTGCTTCTCGTCCAGGTGGATACACTAGGATCTTGAAATTAGGCATTCGTCCAGGGGACAATGCTGAAAAAGCAATGATTGAACTAGTAGACTTCAATGAAATTTACGGTAATGGTGTTGAAAAAGCAGCTGAACCTGCTAAAAAAACGCGTCGTGCCGGTGGAGCTAAAAAGAAAGCTGAAGCTGCTGAAGCTGCTCCAGTTGCAGAAGCTCCAGCAGTAGAAGAAACTCCAGCAGTTGAAGATAAAGCCGCTGAATAATTTCATGATACTGTTGAAACATATAGGCAAGACTTTTTTAGTCTTGCCTTTTTTTATGACCAATGTGTAAAAGATTATCCCTGAATTAGGGCCAATTGTATTTTTTTTGCAAAATAAATTAGAACCCAGACATGCCTCAGACCAAGCAACCCGCCATTTTAATATTAGCAGACGGACACGTATTTCACGGATCGGCTTTTGGTAAATCAGGAATCGCCACAGGCGAGATCTGTTTCAATACTGGAATGACCGGCTACCAAGAAGTATTTACAGATCCTAGTTATACCGGCCAGGTCTTGATCATGAACAATGTGCATATTGGTAACTATGGGGTAAAAGATGTAGATGTAGAGAGTAGTTCAGTGAAGATCCATGGATTAATTGCTCGTAACCTTGAAGAATTATACAGCCGTTTTCAAGCCAATGGTAATTTGAATGAATACTTAAAAGAGAATAATATTGTTGCCATTGATGATATTGATACCCGAGCGTTAGTTGCCCATATTCGTACCAAGGGTGCCATGAACTGCATCATTTCTTCTTCTGAATTAGACGTGGAAATATTGAAAGCACAATTGGCTGCAGTTCCAAATATGGATGGTCTTGAATTGGCCAGTACCGTAAGTACCAAAGAAGAATATGAGCTGGGCGATGTAAATGCTCCAATTAAGGTTGCCGTACTTGATTTTGGGGTTAAAAAGCATATTCTAGAATGTTTGGTAGAAAGAGGCGCGCATGTTAGGGTGCACCCGGCTAAAACGCCTTTGAGCAGACTAAAAGAATTCCAACCAAATGGATATTTTCTTTCCAATGGCCCTGGTGATCCAGCTGCCATGCCATATGCAGTTGCAACTGTAAAAGACATTCTTCAAGAGAACAAACCTGTATTTGGCATCTGTTTAGGACATCAGTTATTAGCAAGAGCGAATGATATTCCTACTTTTAAAATGCATCATGGTCATAGAGGTTTGAACCACCCAGTAAAAAATATCATTACTGGTCAGTGTGAAATCACTACACAAAATCATGGTTTTGGAGTTGATCCAGATGCCGTTCGCAATCACAACAATGTTGAGATTACCCATTTGAATTTGAACGATGAATCTATTGAAGGAATTCGTTTGAAAGATCGTCAGGCCTTTAGTGTGCAATACCATCCAGAAAGTACTCCTGGTCCACATGATAGCAGATACCTATTTGATAATTTCATGGACATGATGCGCCATCAAAATAATTAAGATGCGTTTTGCAGTTCTCATTTGCAGTTTCCTTTTTGGATTATTTGCATGTAATATCAAATTAAAACCTACACCCAAAGAAGTGGTGGTTGAGATGCCCGATATTAATGGACAATGGCAGCTGCTTTATGTGAATGGCACTAAAGTTATTAAGGAACAATCGGGAAAAGAGATTCCTCATTTAGAATTCAAGACAGCAGATAATTCATTAACTGGAACTACCGGTTGTAATAGAATCACAGGTAAAATAAGGGTCACGTCATACTTGGTTGATTTTGAAAATATGGCCGCTACAAGAATGCTTTGCAGCAATGCCTTGTATGAAACGCCGATGCTCCAATTATTAAGGGGAAGCTTGTCTTACACACTTGTCAACGAGGAATTAATTTTCACCAAAGAAGGTAAGCAAGTATTGGTGTTCAGAAGAGCATTGTAAAATAGTTTATGATACCAATGCATAACATTGCTTTGCAATTTCTAATTCTTCATTGGTTGGAACAATCAGTATTTTTATTTTAGCCTCATTGCTGTTTATGTCAACTATTCCTTTTTGACGTTTGGTGTTTTTTTCTTCATCTAGTGTTAATCCTAGCCATTCCATTTGTTGGCAAACCAAAGATCTAGTTAGGTTATCATTTTCACCTACACCTCCAGTGAATACAATGGCGTCTATGCCATTTAAAACGGCTGCAAAAGATCCAATGTATTTCTTGATATGATAGGCATACATTTGATAAGCAAGTATGGCGGCTTTATCTCCTTGTTCATACCTTGCTTTTACGTCACGCATATCACTAAATCCAGTAAGACCCAACATACCACTTTGTTTATTGAGCACGTCATGAATCTGTTCAATTGGATAGCCCAATTGATTCACTAAATAAAATATGACTGATTGATCAATATCTCCTGCTCTTGTGCCCATCATCAATCCATTCATGGGTCCCAATCCCATACTAGTGTCTACGCATTTGCCATCTTTTATAGCAGCCATGCTACATCCATTTCCTAAATGAACAGTAATTATTTTAGAGTTGGTTAATCCTAAATATTCAATAGCTCTTTCTGAAACAAATTTGTGTGAAGTGCCATGAAAACCGTAGCTCCTGATTCTATGGTCTTCATAAAACCTATTGGGAATGGCCATTCTATAAGCCAGAGCTGGCATGGTTTGGTGAAAGGCGGTATCAAATACAGCTACCTGTTTGGCAGTAGTAAATATTTGTTCTGCTACTTCAATCCCTAAAAAATTAGCGGGATTATGTAATGGTGCCAATGGAAATAGTTGTTTGATTTTTGCTTTAATCTCATCTGTAATTTCCATGGTATTGGAAAAGCTTTCTCCACCATGTACCACCCTGTGTCCAACAGCATGAATTTCTGCTGGGTCTTTAATTACGGCTAAAGGTCCTTCTGATAAATAACTAGCTACTAATTTCAAACCCATGGAGTGGTCTTTAATGCGCAATTCTTCTTTGAGTGATTGCTCAGTGCCTGTATGAAAAGTTTTGTGTTGGATACTTGCATTATCTGAACCAATTCTTTCAATTAATCCGGAGCAAATAGTAAATGCGTCCGGCATACTGATAAGCTGGTACTTGATAGAGCTACTACCTGAATTGATCACGAATATGTTCATACTATGGGGTTAGTTGGTTTGTTGTGCTTGAATGGCAGTAATAACAACGGTATTGAACACGTCATCTACCGTGCAACCTCTACTAAGGTCATTTACAGGTTTATTTAACCCTTGTAACATGGGGCCTATAGCTAATGCACCTGTTTCTCTTTGAACGGCTTTATAAGTATTATTACCTGTATTTAAGTCAGGGAATATTAATACGGATGCTTGTCCTGCCACTTCTGAATTAGGCATTTTTTTCTTACCAACAGTGGGGTCTACTGCAGCATCATATTGAATAGGACCTTCTACTTTTAAATCTGGTCTTCTTTCTCTCACTATTTCAGTAGCCCTTCTTACTTTGTCCACGTCTTCTCCCTCGCCAGATGTGCCAGAAGAATAAGAGAGCAATGCAATCTTGGGTTCAATACCAAACATCAAACTAGTTTCTGCAGAAGAGATGGCAATTTCTGCCAATTGTTCTGAGCTAGGGTTGGGGTTTACGGCGCAATCCCCAAAAATAGAAACCCTATTGGGTAAGCACATAAAGAAGACAGAAGAAACAGTATTCACTCCAGGTTTGGTTTTGACAAATTGCAAAGCTGGTCTAATGGTATGTTGTGTGGTATGTAAGGCGCCAGAAACCATTCCGTCAGCATGTCCTTTGTAGACCATCATGGTGCCAAAATAGGAGACATCAAGCATCAAGTCACGAGCCATATCAAGGGTTAATTTCTTGGCCTTGCGTAATTCATATAAAGTGTTTGCGTAGTCTTCAAAAAGGGGAGAGGTAGCCGGATCAACTATATGCACTTTATCAAAGTCTAATACAATATTGAGTCTTTGAGCAGCTGCTGCAACCTGTTCTTTGATACCTAATATGGTAATCTCAACTACGTCTTGTTTGATGAGCATATCAGCTGCTAATAAAATTCTATCATCTCCACCTTCTGGCAAGACAATATGTTTGCGTTGTTCCTTGGCACGTTTCACAATCTGGTATTGGAACATCCTTGGCGTAATGTTGCGCGTATGGAATGTGTTGATTTTTTCACCAATAGATTTAATGTCAATGTATTTGTCAAAAGTGCTAATAGCCAATGCAATTTTTTCTTTGTTGTGGTGGGCAATTCTGGATTCAGTACTAGCAACTTTGTTTACGGTTTCAAATGTGCCAGTTTCTACTTGAATAATTGGTACCACCGTATCCAAACCTTCAATCAATTTTAAAATACTAGGTTCTGGAACCAAACCACCCGTAAGTATGATCCCAGCAATTTTTGGATAATTCTTTGAAATATTGGCTTGTAATACGCCACTCAATATATCGCCACGGTCACCGGGGGTAACTATTAATGTATTCTTTTTTAAGCGCAACAGGCAGTTGTGCAATTGCATGGCACCAACAATGCTATGATCTACTTGATTTGAAAAAAGGTGCTCTCCAAACAATGCTTTACCATTCACAGATTCCACAATTTCTTTAATGGTGGGATTACCCAAGTTTCTGTCCTGAGGTATAACATTGATAATTACGTCTGCGGGTAAACCTTCTTTTAGTTTCTCTATTACTTCATCTGTTAATTCAGGTGTAAGTTTGTTTACAACTACGGTTAGGATCTGAACCCCTTCGTCTTGAAATAATTTATAGGTTGAAATGGCAGCCGAAACGGTTTCTTGTACCGATTTACCTTCTCCTTTCACAATTAGGAATACAGGAATGCCCAAGTTTTTGGCAATAGTGATATTGTCGTCAAATTCCAAATTGGTACTACGGCCCATAAAATCGGCCCCCTCCACTATAACAAATTCATTGTTTTCTTGTAGGTTCTTGAACTTTTCAATGATAGTGTCAATCATAAAAGCCTCATTGCCCTCATTCCTTAATTCAACTACCTGTTCTCTGGTAAAGGCAAACATGTCTTTATAAGCTGTGTCTAAACCAAATTGCTTGCTGATGGTTTCTAAGTGATTGTCTTTTTCACGACCATAGGTACTAACAATGGGTTTGAAGTAGGCAATTTTTTCGGTTTTACCTGAAAGTAGGTTCATTAACCCCAGGGCAATAATGGACTTGCCAGAAAATGGCTCAGTGGTGGTTAAATAGATGGCATTTGTCATGATATGGATTGTTGCTCGTGCTCAAAATTAAATCATGTGTTTTTTTTACCACATGACGATAATCAGTTCTTTAAATGATAAAAACCATTTTCAGTTGAAAATAAATCATTCTTTGTGATTTGCCATAGGTTGATTCAATGTTGGACTGGATAGTATTCAAAATTGGAGATGGGGCTATGTTTGGTTTTATAATTTTGTACAAGATACTGGCAAGTATTTAACATACTGTTTTGGATAATCAGGGATAAATCCGATTTTCGTTATATAATCACGGACCTCCCATGGTCAAAAAATGAAAATTTAAATAAAGCAACATGAAAAATCTGTTCTTGTTTTTGGTAGCATTTATGGCATTTGCCCTAACCGCTACTGCACAAAAAAAAGCTGATATCCGTTTGAATGGTTATGCCGTAGGCGCTTTCAGCGATAAAGTAGATTCTTATTATTCTACAACCGATTACTTCAATGGTACCATCAATGGTGGTTTCCAATGGGGAGCAGGTATTGAAATCAAACCCCAAAAAATGATGGGTATTGAATTTTTGTACAACCGTTTGGATACTAAAGCTCCTATGAATTATTATAGTGGTGGTGCAAAATCAGGAACATTTGATGCGGGTATCAACAATTTCATGTTGGGTGTTAACCGTTATTTTGTGTCTAATGATAAAGTAGAAGCATTTGGTGGAGGTTTAATTGGTATTACTAGTTTTAAAATAGGTACTGCATCTGCAACTAAGTTTGGTTATGGATTCCGTTTGGGTGCCAATGTATGGGCTACTCCTAAAGTTGGTCTTAAATTCCAAGCACAATTAATGTCTGCTAGTCAGGCAGTAGGTGGTGGATTCTATTTAGGTACTGGCGGTGCAGGTGCTGGTGTTTCTTCTTATTCTTCTTTCTACCAATTTGGATTGGGCGGTGGTTTGGTTTTCAAACTAGGTCAATAATCTATTCAAATAGTTGGGCCTGTTTTATCCCTGGGGATGAAACAGGCTTTTTTATTGTCCGGATTCCAAAGGTTTCCACTTAGAATAGATACTTTTACAATCTGAGTAAAGCCTATGCAATATTCCCATAAAATATACTTATTAATATTTTTTATATTTCTTCAATCTACTGAGTTATTTGGCCAATCAGATAGTACTGATTTAAAAAACGCTATTCCTCAAAAAGACCTAATTGATTACTTA
The DNA here is from genome assembly GCA_943372255.1 of Chitinophaga pinensis. Lineage (GTDB taxonomy): Bacteria > Bacteroidota > Bacteroidia > Chitinophagales > Chitinophagaceae > Sediminibacterium > Sediminibacterium pinensis_M. The sequence continues at coordinate 17,452 of CALRXZ020000033.1, read as the reverse complement.
AGACATTATACCAAGAGTAAGGGCAAAGCTCCTGATACTAATTTACAAGTGGGTAAATTGTATAAGACCTATTTGCCTGTGGTTGGGTATGGTCCTGCAGTTGGTTTTGTATTTGGAGGGGGGATTAGCTTTAGTTCATTACTAGGTGATGCCCAAAATACCCATATTTCCTCAGCCTTATTAAATGCCAGTGTAACTACAAAGGAACAGTTTTACATGAACCTGAGAACCAATATTTACTTGCCTAATGACAAATGGATCATGCAAGGAGATTTCAGAATCATGTTCTATGCACAGCCTACTTATGGACTGGGCATTCAAAAAAACGAATTTGATTCTGGTCAAAATATGCGATTTAATTATTTTAGGTTTTATGAAAAAGCCTATCGCAACGTGGCCAAGTATTTCTATGTGGGCATGGGCGTTCAATTGGACAAACATTTTAAAATTAGAGACGAGCAATTAGATCTAGACTTGCCTGGTCTTAGGGTCACGGATCATTATACTTATTCGTTAGCAAAAGGATTTAATCCCGAAAAATATACCACATTAGGGCTGTCTTTAGATTTCTTGTATGACAGCAGGGACAATTCTATCAATTGTTATAAAGGAGCATATGCTCAATTGTCATATAGACAAAACCTATCTTTTCTTGGTAGTTCACAAACAAGCAGTTCCTTATTTTATGATTTGCGCAAGTACTTTGCTTTAGGACATCGCGCAGCAGACAAATCCATTTTAGCATTTTGGACCTGGGGACAATTTAATACAAGTGGAAATATTCCTTATTTGGCACTTCCTTCTATTGGCTGGGACACGTATAATAGATCTGGAAGGGGATATGTTCAGGGCCGATTAAGGGGGGGCAATATGATGTATTTAGAAACGGAGTACCGATTTCCACTTACTGCCAATGGTTTTCTAGGCGCAGTGGTTTTTGTAAATGGTACAACCGCATCAAGTAATATGCAGCAACAACCTCTTTTCAATAGCACAGCTATAGGATATGGTGCTGGTTTTAGGGTAAAAATGGATAAAAGATCTAGAACCAGTATTGGAGTAGATCTAGGAATGGAAAACTGGAATACCCGGAGAATTTATTTTAACTTGCAAGAGTGCTTTTAACAAGTGCCTTCAAACAAATTATATGAAAAACTTTATTGTATACCTGTTAATGGCTTCAATTGCCATTTCTTGTGGAACCGTTGCTAAGATTGAAAAGTCTTGGCGGGATCCTGATACCCAGGTGAGTATGGAACAGTTAAACAAAATCTTAGTGGTTGCCCACTTGCGCAATGAAGCGGACAGAAGATCTACAGAAGATAGAATGGCTGGTTATTTAAATGGAAAGGGGGTTGTTTCTTATACTTTTTTGACAAAGAGTGAAAACGAAGAAAATAAAGAGAAAGTTCGAGCCAAATTAAAGCAGGATGGATTTGATGCAGTTGTTGTTATGCGCTTACTAGACGTTGACAAAGACGTGCAATATGTGCCAGGTACCATTAGCACATATCCTACTTATTATAGAGGGTTCTATGGCTATTACTACAATAGCTTTAATCGTTTTTATGATCCCGGTTATTACCAAACAACCAAGACCTATTTGGTGGAAACCAATATCTATTCTTTAAAACAAGACAAACTGATTTTTAGTGCGGTTACTTCTACAGCAAATCCAGAGAATTTAGACAAATTAACCAATGCTGTTACAAAATCAGTTTACCAGAAAATTAAATCAGAGGGTTTTATTTCTGGGTTAAAATAAGAATTCTTAAGACAAGCATATAGAAACATGGACATTGAGTTATTGATACCCATAGCATTTAAACAAAAAGGATTTTCTACCGAGGAAAATAGTATTGTATTAGCAGGCGATGTTGGTGGAACCAAGGCCAATATGGCGCTTTGTCGTTTTCATGCAGGTGGCATGGAAATTATCAAAGAGAAAAGATATGTAAGCAAGGAACACGTGAATTTTGGAAATATCATTTCAGATTTTTTAGTAGGAGAACAGGTTCCTCAAAAACTATGTTTATCTGTTGCTGGTCCAGTTATTGACGGTAAAGTAAAATTCACCAATCTCAGTTGGGAAATTGATAAGGCCCAAATCAGTGAAATGTTAGGTGGTTGCCCCGTAGCCATTTTGAACGATTTGGAAGCAACTGCTTATGGATTGGCGGCGTTAAAGCCATCGGAATTACATGTATTGCACAAGGGTACTAATGTAACTCCTGGTAATATTGGTATTCTTGCTGCTGGAACGGGTTTGGGAGAAGCAGGTTTGTTTTTTGATGGTAAAGCCTATCATCCTTTTGCAACCGAAGGAGGGCATTGTGATTTTGCGCCAAGAACCAAACAGGACCTTGGTATATTGGCTTTTTTACAACTAAGACACGAGCACGTTAGTTGGGAACGTTTGTTAAGTGGACAAGGCATTGTTACCATTTGGGAATACCTAACCCAAGCAGAACATAAAACTTGCGCGCCTTCTATACAAGAACAAATGAAAACAATGGATCCAGCTGCTGTGATAAGTAATGCAGCAAAAAGTAAATCCTGTTTGGTATGTTTAGAAGCAATTGAGTTATTTAATCGTTTTCTTGCAATTGAAGCAGTAAATCTGATCTTGAAATTTAAAGCCACTGGTGGATTGTATTTGGCAGGTGGTATTGCTCCAAAATTATTAGACCTATTAGAACCCTCTGTTTGGGATCAAGTTTTTGAAGCCAGTGGTAGAATGCGTCATCTATTAGCTGAAGTATCGGTATATGTGATGATGAATGAAAAAGCGCCTATGTTGGGTTCTATATATTATGCGGGATTGAATTTGTAAATGAATATTATTACATGAAAATAGCCATCATCAACGGACCCAATTTAAATTTATTAGGAACTCGTGAACCGGGTATTTATGGTTCACAAAGTTTTGAACAATATTTTGTGGAATTGCACAAGCATTTTCCGGAAGTGGTGTTTAGTTATTTTCAAAGCAATATTGAAGGGGAATTGGTGAATGAATTACAAAGGGTGGGTTTTGATTATGATGGCATTGTACTAAATCCTGCTGCTTATACCCATACATCTGTAGCCATTGGTGATGCCATTGCAGCCATAAAAACAGCCGTGATAGAAGTTCATATTAGTAATGTTCATGCAAGGGAAGAGTTTAGAAAATTGTCACATGTATCTGGCAAATCGGTAGGTTGTATTACCGGTTTAGGATTAAAAGGTTATGAACTTGCCGTTCGATGGCTGATAGATAATCACGCAACAAAACATGCATAAAAATTTTCCAAATCTAGGCAGGCAGTTGGTGCTAATTATATTGGGTATTGCCCTTTTAAAATTGGTGGTAGCTTCTTTATTAGAATTGGGGAATGACGAAGTCTATTATTGGACTTATGCTATTGCTCCTGATTGGAATCATTTTGACCATCCCCCCATGGTTGGATGGATGATTCAATTAACTACATTCAATTTAAACTGGGTATCGGAAGTTTCTTTAAGACTTGGTCCAATTTTAGCATCTGTACTAAGTAGTTTCTTGGTCTATAAAACCATGGAGATCTTAGGCTCTCAAAAAGCCGCTTTTTATACAGCTTTATTGTATCAATGTTCCTTATATACCGGCGTTATTGCTGGATTATTTGTGCTTCCAGATGCCCCTCAAATGCCTTTTTGGACAGGGGCATTGTACTTGATGGCAAAATTGCTTTTTCAGAAAGACGCGGAAGAAAAAATCATTTATTGGATTAGCTTAGGAGTTTTGATTGGACTAAGCATTCTTTGTAAAGTACATGGTCTGTATTTATGGGCGGGCTTTGGTCTATCTATTCTACTGCTAAAACCAAAATGGTTATTGAAATGGCAGCTTTATGCATCAGTTGTAATAAGCTTGCTCTGTATTGTTCCTATTCTGTATTGGAATATTCAATATGATTTTATCACTTATCGTTTTCATTCTGAAAGGGTTACCCATACCAGTTTACAGTGGGATTCATTCTTGCAAGAATTGGGAGGTGAAATTGCCTATCAAAACCCTATAGTCTTTGTTCTGTTATTGGTATCCTTGTTGGCATTTTTCAAAAGAAAAATCCGATTTGAGAAAAAAGAAATGGCGGTTTGGTTGTTTTGTATGAGTCTTCCCATGATTTTTATATTCTGGGGTATTGCCTTATTCAATCCTACTTTGCCGCACTGGACAGGCCCAGCATATATACCATTATATTTTTTTGCAGGTATTTTTATTACCAATAATGGATTAGCCGTTAAAAGAAAATTATTGATTGGTAGCACCGTTCTTTTCTTATTGGTACTCACGGTTGGGGTATCTCTTATTCGTTTGTCTCCCCTTAATTTTGGAAGCAAGGACAAAACTAATTATGGGGAGTATTGTCCTACGCTTGACCTAACAGGTTGGGCCAATTTTAGTAAGGAATTTGCTCAGTTAGTCAAGACTGATCAGACTGCAGGAGTTATGAAACCGCATAGTCCCATACTTATATCAAAATGGTTTCCTGGAGGGCATTTAGAATTTTATGCTGCCAGAAAATATGGAATCAACCTTATTGGAGTTGGCGCACTAACTGATTTGCATAAATTTGCATGGCTAAACCACCAAAGATCCGGATTGAATATTGGGGATGATGCCTATTGTATTGTTCCATCCAACTTACCTATGAATGTTGAAGCCGCATATGGCAACTATTTTACAAGCATTGAAAAGCCCGTTCAGATCAATCAAGTAAGAAATCAAGGAATTGTTAGATATTTTTGGGTATATAGATTAAAGCAATGTAAAAGCTTACCAATAGATCCACTACCCATCAAACCATTATAATTTATTCCTTTTTTGGGGGAATGCTATCTGCCGGGGCTTTGAATTCAATTTCATCTTGTTTGCTGCCAAACAGTTTTTCAAAATCTCTTCTATAAGAAATACTCACCCCCTGTCTATTTCTTCTTCCAAATGTAGAGCCACTAATATCTAAACTGTTCTTAGTAAATACAATGGCACGCAGTTTTTTATCCTTAGTTAGTATAAATTCAATATTAAAATCAGGTAACCACTGAAAGTTTCCATTCTGAATAGCAGAGGTATTGCTGACATTAAAATCCAAATCACTGCCCAGTGTTACTACAATATTGTTATTGGCAAATGCATAACCCAATTTCATATTAACCCTAGTTCTATCAAGGCTATTGCTATTCGCAGTAACACCACTACTTACATCTAAAAGGGAATTACTGCTATAGATAGAAGCGCCTACGTCAAAACGCAAACTCTTGTCTCCCGTAATCTTATAAAGAATATTAGAGACTGCTTTATTAATTTCCTTGGTAAGCATTTGTGAAATAGTATTCACACCAAGCGAATAGGGATTGGTAGAGGTACTATTGTTATTACCAGTTGGGGCAAAAGAGCCGAGTACTATTAAGAAAGAAACCTGTTTTAAAATTTCATTATCGTCTTTTTCAATTCTACTTAAAAAAGCGGCAAATTCATTATCGGTTTTAACTGGACTACCTTGAGGGAATTCCAACTTGAATTTGATACTAGGTAAACTCAGCTTGTCTCTTAACTGTGCAATCACAAAAACGTCACCGCGATAAGCTTTTACTGCCCCACTAAAATTATTATTTCCTACTAAGTCACTCATACTCACACGCTCAGCAGTGTACTGAGCGTCTATATGAAGGTCTGCTTTATAGGGGTCTCCATTCCATTCAATATAGTTGCCTACATCATTAAGCAAGACAAAAGGTTTACGAATAAAGGATTGGAAATTAAAGTCATAACTACCACGGTCAATATTATATCGGCCACGTATGGTCAAGGGGTCAATGGTGCCAGCATGAATTCTTAGTCTACCATTTCCTACAGCTTTGATTACATCGCCAGAAAGATCATCTAAGATAACATCAATGGCAACTTTATTATTTGCAGTTAAGTCTAGGTCTACGGCAAGGTTAAAATTGCTATTTGACTTTACGGCTTCCATTTCTTTACCATATTGTTTGAATACAATAAAGTCTGCTTGACCGCTTTCTTTGCTGGTACTATTGGGAAGTGTAATATGAGAACTGTCTGTAGCTTCAGCTACAATATTCATTTTGGCATTGTATTCAGGTCCTTTAAAGCTCATTTGGGCCTTGCCAATTGCCTTCCCATAAAACTGTTGGTTGTCTTTGAGTTTGGTGTCAATTAACAACAATTTATTGGTGCTCAGGTCAAAGTCAAAAGCCATGTTTTTGAAACCTTTTTCAAATAACTTTCCTTTGATTAATCCTTTGTTATTGTACTTGTCTCTGATATTAATCTCGCCAAAATTAATACCGTCTTCTTCAAAACTTACATCAGCAGAATCAATCCAATAATGTACCTGGGTATAATTCACTTTCATACCTGCTTTGCGCAGTTGAATTTTGCCCAATAAATCCGGAGCATTTGGGTCTCCACTAATGGATAAATTCCCCTTGGCTCTTCCTGTGATATCGCTAAACAAATCTCCAATAAAACGGTGTAATATAGAAATCTTGCTATCCTCTAATTGAATGTCTGTTATCAAAGGTTTGCCAATACTATCCTTCAGATTATAACTTCCCTTGGCATTGAGCCTATAAGTATCATTGGGTGATTGCAGGGTAAAAGGAATCTTTCCAGTTTTGCTATCATAAGATGCAGTGATTTTTACCAGCCCAATGCTATCTTCATCCAGTCTAAATTGTTCGGTATTTAATTGTGCGTTTGCATGAAATTTTCCAAAGAAATCACTTAGTACAATATTACCAGTGCTGATTCCTTCAATTCTGGGGTTCTTGAAAAAAACATGGGTAATATCGCCCAGAAAAACATTTTTTAAATTTACATTGAGGTTATTCGTATTGCCACCGTCTTCTTCCTCTGTTTCCACTTTAATTTCTTGGAAGCCTTGGGTTAATAATACATTCTTAGCGTCTATATTATTGTTTCTGATGACTAGTTCTCCATTCTTCTCAATAAACCATTTCTTTTCATTCAATACAAAGCTGGATGGTTTAAATTGAATTCTGAATCCGTTTTGGAAAGTATAAACATCAGTAAAAATTTCTGCATCGTTTAAGGTATTGTCTGCACTGGTTTTAATGGAAAGAATGGAATGGTCATTCATGGCAGTGAGATCAATATGCGAATTGGGAAAACGTATACTATCACTAATATGGATACTACCTATGTCTAAACCTAATTTAAGCGTATCTATATTTCCCTTGCCTTGCAATAAAGCTCCAGTAACAATATAGTTTTTGTATTTACCATAAGGTAGGTTAGCCGTAATGCCTAAGTTATTTTTTCTAGTATCTATAGAACCTTGTACCGAAGCATCATTAAAACCACTCAGGTTTTTATTCAAGAGTTTTAAATAGGGCTCAAAATAAATGGTATTAGCAGTTACCTCAAATACCTGGTTCTTTGGAACGGTTTTCGGGGGGTTAATATAAGCAGGGTAGTAGTGGTTCAAAAAAGACTGGATACTTGCGGGTAGTTCCATGATGCTAAATTTCCCTACAATACTTGCGTTGAAGTCATTATTGGTAAGGGATAATGATTTTACACTATCTATATAGGTAGAACTTAGTTTAAGAGAATCAAAGCTGATTTCTGTTCTTTCTCCTTTAATACTTGCATTCAAAAATTTTGCTGAACCTAGAAAGTTGTCAATATTAGTACCCGTAAAATTAGCATCTAATAAACCAGTAATTTTTATTGCCTCAGGATAGAGATTGAGTGCTTTTAAATTTGAATGTACCAAGTCTCCAACAATATTATAACTGGGCTGTGGTTTGTTTAAATCAATTTCAATATCACTGGTAAAATCAAGATTGGGGTCATCAATTTTTACCTCACCACTAAAATACCTTTTTTGAAAAGTACCCTTTGTAATGATATTACTGTAGGCATAATCGTTGAATTCAATACTATTGATTTTTCCATCTAGGGTGGTTTTCAATTTGTTTATATCAAATCCACTACCATTAATCTTGCCCTTAAAATCAACTAGGCCCAGTTGGGCATAGTCTAAAAATTTTCCGATTTGAAACCGGTTGGTTTCAATATCGCCAGTATAAGTTGGGTCACCTTTCTTTGGGAAACTCATACCAATATTAGATTTTACCGCCCCTAGTGCCGAACTCAATAATCCGTCTGTTACAAAATTATTGATGGTGCCCTTGAAATTGCCTCTATAAATAATGTTACCAAGTGCCGCCAAATTAGGAACTGTAATATCTTTTAGTGAAGGGATAATACCTAGATCAAAATAATTGGTTTGAATGGTGCCATTGCTAAAAATGATATTTGTGGTATTAATGTCGGGCAATCCTTTCATGGATAATTCTCCCACTAAAGTTGTCCCTGTTCCACCTCGAGCGGCTAGATTTTTAACTTGAAAATCGGTAACCGTACCATTGAAATTCCCACTTAAGTCAACAAGCTTATGTAAGTCACTGAGCTCAGGAGCAAAGTATGCCACGTCATCACTATGCACTTTAGCATCTTTGAAATTGGCCACCATGGTTACATCTGTCACGTATTCTCCAAAGTCATGATTGAAGTCTCTATACTTCATAGCATAATAGGAACCCAACTTACTTTTATTGGTTTGTAGGTTCAGGTTGCCCAATTCCATGATTTGTGGGGTAAACCTAAAGCGTGCTTGTAATTTTTTTAATTCAAATCCACTTCTGTCTTTTACTGAAAGATCAATATTGGCACGCATGGTGTCTTTTACAAAATGGAATCCATTGATAGTACCATTTAGTTTGCTAAGACGAATATGTTCAGGGTCAAATAATTGAATTGGAGATCCTTCATTGGCTTCAATCCAAACTTGACCGTCTTTGAGTTTGATCCGCTGGACATGAACTGCAATATCACCAGCATTAAAATACATGGCAGTATCCTTGAATTTAGGGTCATACTTTTTTCTCAAGGAATCCGGCCTAAGACCGTCCATTTCTAATAGTTTAAAATAGGGTTTTTCTAAGGCTATTTCATTGATTTGAAATATAGACTTATTAAAATCCATCCGTTCCACGTCTACCAATACACTGCCTAATTTAAACTCCATTCTTTCTCCAATCCATCGATCGTCTTGGATAAGATGAATGTTTTTTAAATCAAGTTTTTTTAAGTCTAAATTTATTTTACTAGGAGATTTTTTTTTAGGGCCTGAACTTGCAAAAAACTTGGCAATAAACTGATAGTTCCAAACGGAATCTTTTCTGTTCAATTTAACAATCGCATCTTCCAGACCAATGTATTTGAGTACAATTTGATCCTTGAAAAAAAACCAATCCGTAATTCTAACTTTAACATGACCTGCATAAAGCAAACTATCTTTTTGTTTATCCCTGATCAACACCCCATCTAGGTTCATTTTGTTAAACAGGGAAAAGCTTACATGGTCAATCTTGATTTCTGTGCCAATCTGTTTGGATAATCGTTCAGTAACCATTCCTACCAACTTATTTTGCACCCATTCAGTTTGAATGGCCACAAATAGCAGCAGTAATATTGCTAAAATGCTCAGTAAACTTCTTCTTGATATGTTAAGGGCTCGCTTCAGAAGCAGATTGGTTTGGGGTTAAAATTAATCAATACCTACTCTTAGGCAAATTCAGTACCAAACTTTCATAAATGATTCCTTTGGAATAATTTTTTTCCAGAAAGCTTTAATGACTAGGGGTTAGGCTTTTCATTTGATCATTAAAAGCCTGACTATGTCCTTTTGGAATACTGAGGCTTTTCCATTGCTCATTCCTAATCATGCGGCCTAGATAAACTATTTGTCCAACATGATAAGGATAATGGGCTAACTGTCTCAAGATAGCATCATAAACCAAGAGAGGTTCTGTTCTGATATAAATGGTTTTTTGAAGATCCTCCTTCTTTAGATCTGTAAGGGTATCCAATAAACAGCCCCAACCTTGGTTCCAAAAATCCATTGCTTGGGTCTTGGTCCAGGTCTGGGGTTCAAATTCTTGGTCCCGATTGCGCCAGGGTTTCTCTCCGTCTTCTGTAAGAAAATTGGTCCAGCGGCTTTTCATATTGCCATGCAAGTGCTGGATAATTAGGGCCATACTATTGCTTTCAGAGCTAGGCAGCCAATGTAATTCTTCCTCGCTAACTTGCTCCAAAGCTTTATCACCTAGTTCCTTATAATATTGGAATCGCTTAATACAATCTTTCAAAAATCCTTCCATATTCATTTGTTTAAAAGCCAGCTACCGCATCGTCTCCACGAATATCTGCTGCGGTTTCTTTTTTGCCATCTGACAAAATACGAATGGCTTCGGTTCTACCAATGCTACCTCTGTCTACCAATTTATAGCCCATGGCCAACAATTGTTTTTTGGTATTGGCGTCAAAATCTTTTTCAATCATCACCACATCAGGTTGCCATTGGTGGTGAAATTTGGGTTTGTTAATGGCATCTGAAGCATTCATGTTAAAGTCTATAATATTCACCAAGCCCTGATATACAGATGTTGGAATGGTAGTACCACCTGGAGTGCCAATGACAACATAGGGCTTTTTGTTTTTCAATACCAGGGTAGGCGTCATAGAACTTAGCATTCTTTTGCCTGGGGCGATGGCATTTGCCTCACCACCAATGGCGCCATACATATTGGGTACGCCAGGCTTTACACTAAAATCATCCATTTCATTATTCAATAAAAAGCCTGCACCAGCAACCACCGTTTTACTACCATAGGTATCATTTAAGGTAGTGGTAACGCTGACCATATTGCCCGCAGCGTCTACAATGCTAATATGGGTGGTCTCTTCACTTTCGTGGATAACTCCGGCCGTAATGGCAGTACTCACACCTGCTTTGTCCGGACTATAGTCGCTCATTCTTTTTGCCAGGTATGCATCGCTTGTGAGTGTTTTTACGGGGACTTTGTAAAAATCAGGGTCACCCATATGCTCAGCCCTATCGGCGTAAGCCCTGCGTTCAGCTTCAATCATTAACTGAACAGATTTTACAGTTTGAAATTTGTAATCACCAACTGGGTATTTTTCAATCATTTTCATCATTTGATTGATCAATAAGCCCCCGCTACTAGGAGGGGCAAAACTCACAATATGGTGCCCCCTATAATCAAATTCAATTGGGTTTCTGAGTTTGGCGGTATAGTTTTTTAAATCTTCTAAACTAATAATGCCATTTCCCTTTTGCATTTCTGCTACCAGCAATTTTGCTGTTTCGCCTTCATAAAATCCTTTGGCACCGTCTTTTTGAATTCTTTTTAAAGTGGCGGCCAATTCTTTTTGAATCAAAGTATCGCCCACTTTCCACTTAGTCTCTTTAACAAAGGCAATGGGTTGGCTATTTTGTTTTTGAAAAATGGCTTTTTCACCATTAAACCCATTGGCCTGTTTTTCTGTAATGGCAAATCCTTTTTCTGCAAGATCAATGGCTGGTTGAATCAACACTGAAAATGGGAGTTTGGCATATGGCATAGTAGCAAATAATCCAGCAATAGTGCCCGGAATACCTGATGCCAATTGCCCTTGTTGAGAAAGCATGGTAATGGCATTGCCATTTTTATCTAAATACATATCCCTTCCAGCTCTAGCAGGAGCGGCTTCTCGGTAATCTAGCCCAAATACATCTCCCTTGCTCATTCTGGCCAACAAGAATCCACCACCTCCAATATTACCAGCCCCAGGATAAACTACGGCTAGGGCCAATTGGGTTGCAATAGCCGCATCAAAGGCATTGCCGCCTTGTTCCATAATAGCAGCCCCAACTTTACTGGCTAAAGGATGCGCAGAACTCACGGCAGCCCTTCTAAAGAGCCCGTTTTTGGTGATCTCATAATGATAGGGATCTATTTTTTTACCTGGGCCAACAAGGCTGGTTTGGGCTAGGCAATGGTAGCTGGAAGCCAACAATGCAGCAACGCCAAGGATTTTGATCATTTTCATGCTTGAAATTTAGGCGATTTGTGACAAAGGATCAGCTAATTTTATCAACCCTGTTTAAAAATAGTGGACAGTTTAAGTGCGGGGCTTTTTTAGTTTGCCTACATTCACGCCTTATTTATTTCTTATGAAAAGACTTAGCTTATCCCTCTTATTTGCAACCCTTTCTTATGTTTTGTTTGCTCAGGCATTACAAAGTCCTGATCAATTCTTGGGTTATCCTCTTGGTGCTAAATATTCTAGGCATCACCGAGTAGTGGAATATTTTAAATCCGTAGCAGCCGCAAAACCCGAGATGGTGAAGGTGGAAAAATATGGCCAAACCAATGAAGGCAGAGAGTTGATGATTAGCATTATTGCTTCTCCTGAGAATCAAAAAAGAATAGAAGCCATTCGTCAGAATAATTTACAAATGGCAGGATTGTCAAAAAATGCAGCAAATCTTTCTGATGCGCCAGCCATTGTATGGTTGAGTTATAATGTACATGGTAATGAAACATCTTCTTCTGAAGCAGCCATGAAAACCTTATATGCCTTAGTTGACCCTAGCAATACAGCTACCAAAGAATGGTTGAAAAACACCGTTGTGATTATGGATCCCTGTATCAATCCTGATGGTAGAGACCGTTATGTGAATTGGTTCAATTCAATGGTAGGAAGCATTCCAAATGCTGATCCCCAATCAAGGGAGCACGTGGAACCATGGCCTGGAGGAAGAAGCAACCATTATAATTTTGACTTGAATAGAGATTGGGCCTGGCAAACACAGGTAGAATCTCAACAACGCATTAAAAAATACAATGAGTGGATGCCCCAAGTGCACGTGGATTATCACGAACAGGGTTATAATGAGCCCTATTATTTTGCACCAGCAGCTGAGCCTTTTCATGAAGTAATCACAGCATGGCAGCGGGATTTTCAAGTAATGATTGGTAGAAACAATGCCAGCTATTTTGACAAGAATGGTTGGTTGTATTTTACAAAAGAAAGATTTGATTTATTGTATCCGTCTTATGGTGATACCTATCCTGTTTACAAAGGAGCAATTGGAATGACTTTTGAGCAGGGTGGTATTAGAAGTGGATTGGCCATCTTGAATAAAAATGGAGATACCTTAACCCTATTAGACAGATTGAACCACCACTACACAACAGGGATATCAACCATTGAAACCAGTTCTAAAAATCAGCAAAGATTGGTTAAGGAATTCAAACAATTCTTTGAAGATAGCAAGTCTGCAAAGTCTAGCGAATACAAAACCTATGTACTCACTTCTAAGGATGAAAACAAATTGTTGTCTTTGAAAAAACTCTTGAGCGATAATGGCATAGAATCAGGAAGCATTAGCAATAAAGGTTTCAAAGGGCTTAATTATTTTACTGGAAAAGAAGAATCCTTTGTTGATGAAGGATTGCATTTGGCGGTAAGTGCTTATCAAACCAATTCTGTATTGGCTAAGGTTTTGTTAGAACCCAAGACCAAATTGGTTGATTCTAATACTTATGATATTACTGCATGGGCTTTGCCTTATGCATACGGAATCAAAGCATATGCGGTTAAAGAGAAATTAGAAGTGAATATTGATGAGAAATTGCCCAGCGTTATAGTTGCAGCCAATTCAAATTATGGATTATTAATTCCATACACTTCGCTTAATTCTGCCAAATTAATGGCTCAATTATTAAAGCAAGGTGTGAAGCTCAGATATGCCACAGCACCATTTCAATACAAGGGTAAAGATTATGGAAGGGGAACTATCATAGTCTTGAAAACCAGCAATGCTTCCGTGAATTGGAATGCCATTGCCAATGAAGCCTGTCAAAAATTCCATGTTCAAGCAGATGCAGTAGAAACTGGATTTATGGACAAGGGAATGGATTTTGGGTCTCCTGATATTCGTGTAATCAATGCCGCGCCCAAAGTGGCATTGGTGAGTGGCGAGCAAAGTTCCTCCTTGGGCGCAGGCGAAATCTGGCATTTCTTTGACCAGCAATTAGATTATCCTTTAACCTTGGTGAACGCCAATGATCTGGGTAGGTTTAATTTGAAAAATTACCAAGTATTGATTATTCCTGACGGCTTTTACAGGAACCTTACAGACAAGCCAACTACAGACAAGCTTAAAGATTTTGTTCGCAGTGGAGGTAAACTTATTGCATTAGAATCTGCTGCTGAACAATTAGCTGGAGCAGACTGGGGTTTTAAATTAAAAGAAGACAAATCAGAAGACAAGGGTGAATATGCTGCACTGAAAAAATTTGCAGACCAAGAACGCAATGCACTGACCAGTTCTATACCCGGAGCTATTTACAAAGTTGATTTAGACAATACCCATCCATTGGCTTTTGGCTTTCCCGATTTTTATTATACCTTAAAGCAAGACGCTAATATTTTTGAATTCATGAAAGATGGATGGAATGTAGGAGTCTTAAAAAAAGATGCTTATGTAACAGGATTTAGCGGCGTTAAAGTAAAAGCCAAGTTGAAAGATGGATTGTTATTTGGAACAGTTGGTATGGGCTCAGGATCTGTTGTTTTGTTAGCAGACAATCCCATGTTTAGACAGTTCTGGGAAAATGGCAAACTCTTATTCTGTAATGCGGTATTCTTAGCTGCACAATAATCATTCATAATCCCTATAACCATATGCGCATCCCACAATTGCTAGTTTGCTTGACTTTCTCCCTTTTCCTATGCATTGGGGGATCTTTGAGAGCACAGGTGCCAGCTACCTATCATTCAGCTGATATTTACATGCAATTACAAAAGCTACAGGTATTGGGCTCAGTTTTGTATGTAGCAGCACACCCTGATGACGAGAACAATGGGTTCCTACCTTATTTGGCAAAGGAGAAATTATATAGAACAGCCTATTTGAGTTTGACCCGTGGAGACGGTGGCCAAAACCTGATTGGGAGTGAACAAGGTATTGAGTTGGGTTTGATTCGTTCCCAAGAATTATTGGCTGCCAGAAGACAGGATGGAGCAGAACAATATTTTAGCCGCGCATTTGAATTTGGATTTAGCAAGAGTGCAGAAGAAGCACTACGAATTTGGAACAAAGAGAAAATCTTGGCCGATGCGGTTTGGGTGATCCGTCAATACCAACCAGATGTCATTATTGCCCGGTTCCCGGGCGATGCTAGGGCAGGGCATGGACACCATGCAGCGTCATCTATTATTGCTTCTGAAGCATTTATTGCAGCAGCAGATCCCAAGCGATTTCCTGAACAATTAAAATTTGGTGTGCAACCTTGGCAAGCCAAGCGCTTGCTTTGGAACACTTTCAATTTTGGAGGAGCCAATACTACCAGCAATGATCAATTTAAATTGGATGTTGGTGGTTATAACCCTCTATTGGGAAAAAGTTATGGAGAGATTGGGGGAGAAGCTAGGAGTATGCATAAAAGTCAAGGAGAAGGTAGGCCAAGAAGAAGAGGACCCTCCATTGAATATTTTACAACCCTTGGAGGAGATGCACCCCAGATCAGTTTAATGGATGGAGTAGACATCAGTTGGAATAGAATAAAAGGAGGCGTAACTATTCAAGAAAAAATTGCTAAAGTAGTTTCCAATTACAAATTTGACCAACCAGAAGCTTCTGTTGATGCTTTGGTAGACCTCTATAAATCAATAAAACAATTACCCGGAAAGTCTTTGTGGCAGGATAAGAAATTAGCAGAATTGCAAGAATTGATTTTCACCTGCAGTGGTTTGTTTTTTGAAGCTACTACTGACGAAGAATATGGTGTGTTGGGGCAAAAAATGAACCTAAATATTTTTGTCAATAAACGCAAAGAATCCAATATACAATGGGAACAGGTTTGGATGAAAACCAGTGCCAATGAAAGTTTTGATAGCCTATTGGCCAAGCCATTAGCCACCAATCAAAACAACAGTTTTATTAAGTCTTTAATTGTAGACCCAGCTAAAAAGGTTTCCCAACCATATTGGTTAGCAAAACAACAAGAAGATATAGGTTCATTTTCTGTAGATGACCAGATGTTAATTGGTCAAGACCAAAGTGCACCAGCATACTCTGCTTATTTTAGCTTTACTATCAATGGCTTAAAACTCACTGCAGAAAGACCTGTCCAATACAAATATGTAGATCCTGTAAAAGGAGAATTGTACCAGCCCTTTGTAGTGATTACCCCAATCATTGTTTCATTAACACCGGATGTGGTATTAAATAATATTAAGGTTGACGGTAAACAAATAGCCAATCCTAAATTGCAATTGCAATACAAGGCCAATTTTAGTGGAAAGCAAGTTCCTGTTACCATCCATATTAAACAACAGACAGATAATATCTTTTCTAAAGACACCATTATGGACTTGGAAGCTGGAGCCGTTTATACCCAGCAAATTCAATTAGACAAAGCATTTAAGGCAAATAAAACGCCGTTGCTTACTGCCGAATTGCTGTTAAAACAGAATGGCAAAACTCAGGTCTATAATTCCTATTTGCGCGCTATTAAGTATGACCATATTCCTGCCATTCATTATTTTTTCCAAAATAATGCTCACGTTATTACTGAAGAAATAAAAGTAGCTGGTAAGAAAATAGGCTATGTAACAGGTGCGGGAGACAAAGTGCCAGACGCTTTGTTGCAAATGGGTTATGATCTTCATTTTTTGCATGAGCAAGACATTACAGACGAGAACCTCAAAGAATTTGATGCAGTAGTTCTTGGCATTAGGGCACACAATGTGTTTGAATGGTTAAGCAATAAGAATGATATATTTAATAGGTATGTAGCCCAAGGAGGAAACCTAATTGTACAATATCTTAAGAGCAATCAAATAGGGCAAAAGCGTATTAAAGTTGGACCTTATCCTTTTATGGTAAATGCGGGATCTAGGGTAACAGAAGAAAACGCAAAAGTGAATTTTCTATTGCCGGATCACGGGGTACTAAATTATCCCAACAAAATTTCCGACAAGGATTTTGAGAATTGGGTACAGGAAAGAAGTACCTATCAAGCAGAGCAATTAGATACGCATTATGAACTGCCTATTGGCATGAATGATACAGGAGAAAAACCCGGTAATGGAAGTTTGGCAATTGCCAAATACGGGAAAGGTAATTTTGCTTATGTAAGTTTGGTATTGTTTAGGCAGTTACCTGCTGGCATACCTGGGGCGTATAAACTCATGGCCAATTTGATTGCCATGCCAAAAAATCAACCATGAGTCAACAACCCAGAAGAAGAATTGGCGCAGTAACTTTAATACTAATAGCACTAGGTATTGGTCTTTTGTTGAAAAATGTAAAACTAGGTCTGATTGTAGGCCTTGGATTAGGATTACTAGCAGGTGGATTAATTAGTAGCAAGAACAACAAATAACATGCAGGAACCAAATCATAAAATCCCCTTGTTTCCCAGCTGGAATAGCTGGTACTTATTTGTATTGGCAGTTTTGGGGCTGTTTATCTTATTCTTCATTTGGTTTACAAACGCTTATTCATGAGTAGTA